>VBDL01000004.1 GCA_005884255.1 Betaproteobacteria bacterium
TTGAGCGCTTCGCGCGGGTAGTCGGCGGTTGTCTTGCAGTTCTCGCACAGCTTGCGCGCCAGGCGCTGCGCGGTGATCAGCAGCACGCTCGACGCGATGTTGAACGGCGCGACGCCCATGTTCAGCAGACGCGTCAGCGTGGTCGGCGCATCGTTGGTGTGCAGCGTGGACATCACCATGTGGCCGGTCTGCGCGGCCTTGATCGCGATGTCGGCCGTTTCCAGATCGCGGATTTCGCCGACCATGATGATGTCGGGATCCTGGCGCAGGAAGGACTTCAGCGCCGGGCAGGTTGATTTCCGCCGGGTCCTCGACGGTGGCGATGTTCACGCCCGGCTGGTTGAGGATGTTCAGGCACGTGTACAGCGACACCGTCTTGCCCGAGCCGGTCGGCCCGGTCACGAGGATCATGCCGTAGGGCCGCTGGATCGCCAGCATCAGGCGGTCCTTCTCGATCTTCTCGTAGCCCAGCGCCTCGATGCCCAGCCTGGCGCTGGACGGGTCGAGGATACGGATGACGATCTTCTCGCCGAACAAGGTGGGCAGCGTGCTGATGCGGAAGTCGATCGCCTTGTTGCCGAACTTCAGCTTCATGCGGCCGTCTTGCGGCACGCGCTTTTCGGCAATGTCCAGGCGGCTGATGACCTTGATGCGCGACGCCAGCTTGTCTTTGATGGCGATCGGTGGCTGCGTGATCTCGCGCAGCTCGCCGTCGATGCGGAAGCGCACGCGGTAGTGATACTCGTAGGGCTCGAAGTGCAGGTCCGACGCGCGCGCATTGATGGCGTCGATCAGCATCTTCTGCAGGAAGCGCACGACGGGCGCATCTTCGACGTCGGCACTGACATCCGCGCCTTCCTGCGCCGTGGTGTCTTCTTCGGTGACGTCGAACTCGAAATCGCCGGAGACCAGTGCCTCCAGCGATTCGCTTGCCGTGGCGGTCTGGCCCTCGAGCAGCTTGGCCAGCTTGTCGTGTTCGACGATGACCCATTCCGGGGCCATCTGCGTGGCGAACTTGATGCGCTCGGCCGCTTCCTGATCGGTGGGGTCGGCGCCGCCGATGAACAGGCGATTGCCGCGCTTGCCCAGCACCACCACCTGGTACTGCGTGGCCAGCTTGCCGTCGATGACCCCGCGTGGCAGCTTCTGTACGTCGACCGCGTTCAGGTCCAGCAACGGCAGCGCGAGCGCGCTCGACAAGGTGTGCGCGAGGTCGGAGGCCGATACCGACCCGGCGCCGATCACGGCTGAGACAAAGCTCGTGCGGCGCTCCTTGGCGCCGCGCACCAGTTCCTCGGCAGCGCGCGCGTTGAGCTTGCCGGCGTTGACCAGCACCCGCGCGACGCCGGACAGCGTCGACGAAGGCGATTCGACCAAGGTATCTACGGCCACCGCGTCAGTTCACCATGCAAAATATCCGAGGAATCATCGCCGATCCCTCGGGCACTGTAAACCTGAATGCGACTGCGTTGAGACATAGCACCGCAATTCGCGGCGCACGGGCTACAGCCTGTGTCCAACTGTCAGCAATGCGAAGGAGAAAGGAAGACTGGTCGGGGTGAGAGGATTCGAACCTCCGGCCTCTACGTCCCGAACGTAGCGCTCTACCAGGCTAAGCTACACCCCGATGCGTCGGTCGAATTCGCTCAGAAAGAGCGATCAACCGATCGAACACATAATTCTAGCAGAGCTTCTCGATAGGTCGATGGCGGGAGGCGATGCAGGCACTGCCGTGCCTTGTCGGCCTCGCTGCGTGCGGCGTCGCGCGTGAGCTCCAGCGCCCCCGTGTCACGCACGATCGTGACGATCTCCGCGAGGCGTTGCACCTCGCCGTGCTCGATGGCATGACGAATCAAGGCGCGCTGCTGAGTTGTGCCGCGCTCCATGGCCACCAGCAGGGGCAGCGTCGGTTTGCCCTCGCGCAGGTCGTCGCCGACGTTCTTGCCAAGCTCTTGCGTCTCGCCCTGATAGTCGAGGAGATCGTCCACCAGCTGGAAGGCAGTGCCGAGCGAGCGGCCATAGTCGGCACATGCCTCTTCGATATCGTGCGAGGCGCCGGAGATGACTGCCCCCAGCCGGGCACTCGCCTCGAACAGCTTCGCGGTCTTGTAGCGAATCACGCGCAGGTAATCGTCCACCGCCAGGTCGGGGTCGTGCATGTTCATCAGCTGCAGCACTTCGCCCTCGGCGATGACGTTGGTCGCGTCGGCCAGCACTTCCAGCACGCGCATGCGGTTGATCGAGACCATCATCTGGAACGCGCGCGAGTAGAGGAAGTCGCCGACCAGCACGCTCGCCGCATTGCCGAACAAGGCATTCGCGGTCTGCCGGCCGCGCCGCAGCGACGATTCATCGACGACATCATCGTGCAGCAGCGTCGCTGTGTGGATGAACTCGACAATCGCGGCCAGCTCGAAGCGCTCGGGCCCCTGAAAGCCTAGCGCGCCGGCAAACAACAGCACCAGCCGCGGCCGGATGCGCTTTCCGCCCGCGCCGATGATGTAGTGTGAGATCTGGTCGATCAGCGCGACGTCGGAGCTCAGCCGTGTGCGGATCACCGCATCGACCTGGGCCATGTCGGGCGCGATCGGGTCGGCGATCACGGCGGGGGTCGGAAGGGCTGCAGACACGCTAGATGCTGGAAGGGACAGACCGGATTATAGGAAGGGCGCGACCCTGGTCGGCCTGGCGGCGGAGCGCGGCACTCTGGCATCCTGCCCTCTGGTATACTCGCCTGTTCCGCGCGTGGTGCGTGGAAACTCTTCATAGAGACTCTCAAGAGGCTGAATATGTACGCGGTCATAAAAACCGGTGGCAAGCAATACAAGGTTGCTGCCGGCGAAAAGATCAAGGTAGAACAGATTGCTGCGGACGTTGGCCAAGAGATCGTGATCGACCAGGTCCTGGCAGTCGGCAACGGCGCAGACCTGCAGGTCGGGACTCCCTTGGTTGCGGGCGCCACTGTGAAGGCCACCGTGGTGGCACATGGCAAGCACGACAAGGTGCGCATCTTCAAGATGCGTCGTCGCAAGCACTACCAGAAGCACCAGGGTCATCGCCAGACCTTCACCGAACTCGAGATCAGCGCGGTCAACGCCTGAGCTCCAGACGCAATCAGGAGTTAAGCCATGGCACAGAAAAAGGGCGGCGGTTCCACCCGGAACGGCCGTGATTCCCAGCCGAAGATGCTCGGCGTGAAGGTGTTCGGCGGCCAGGTCATCCCGGCCGGCTCGATCATCGTTCGCCAGCGCGGCACCAAGTTCCACGCCGGCGCGAACGTCGGCACCGGCAAGGACCACACGCTGTTCGCATTGGTCGACGGCGAAGTGTCCTTCCGCATGAAGGGTTCGCTGAACCGGCAGACCGTGGAAGTCACCCCGGTCTAAAGCGCCGCAGGCGCCCGCCTTGGAAGCCCCGGCCTGCCGGGGCTTCTTTACTATTGGGCATTCACATGAAATTCGTCGACGAAGCCACCATTGATATCGCCGCCGGCGACGGCGGCGCGGGCTGCGTGAGCTTTCGCCGCGAAAAGTTCATTCCCTTCGGCGGCCCGAACGGCGGCGATGGCGGGCGCGGCGGGAGCGTCTATGCGGTGGCCGACCGCAACCTCAACACGCTGATCGACTACCGCTACGCGCGTCGCCACGAGGCGAGGAACGGCGAAGGCGGGCGCGGTTCCGATCAATTCGGCGCGGCCGCCGACGACATCGTGCTGCGCATGCCGGTGGGCACCATCGTCACCGACCTCGAGACGAGCCAGGTCATCGCCGAACTGCTGGTGCCCGGCGAGAAGATGCTGCTCGCCAAGGGCGGCGACGGCGGTTTCGGCAACCTGCATTTCAAGTCGAGCACCAACCGCGCGCCGCGACAGAAGACGCCGGGCTGGCCGGGCGAGGCGAAGAAGCTCAAGCTCGAGCTGCGCGTGCTCGCCGATGTCGGCCTGCTCGGCATGCCCAATGCCGGCAAGTCCACCTTCATCGCCGCCGTGTCCAACGCGCGGCCGAAGATTGCCGACTACCCGTTCACCACCTTGCATCCGCACCTCGGCGTCGTGCGCGTCGCGCCGGAGCAGAGCTTCGTCATTGCCGACATCCCCGGCCTGATCGAAGGCGCCTCCGAAGGCGCGGGCCTCGGCCACCTGTTCCTGCGTCACCTGCAGCGCACGCGTCTGCTGCTGCACGTGGTGGACATCGCGCCGTTCGATGAAGGCATCGATCCGGTGGCGCAGGCCAAGGCCATCGTCGGCGAGCTGAAGAAATACGACACCGCGCTGTACGAGAAGCCGCGCTGGCTGGTGCTCAACAAGCTGGACATGGTGCCCACCGAGGAGCGCGACGCACGCGTGAAGGACTTCGTCAAGCGCTTCAAGTGGAAGGGCCCGGTGTTTCAGATCTCGGCGTTGACGCGCGAGGGCTGCGAGCCGCTGATCCACGCGATCTACCAGCATGTGGCCGCGGCACAACGGGCCGAAGAGCCCGAAGAGGTCGATCCGCGCTTCGCAGCCGAGGGCGGGGCGATCGATGGCTGAGCTGCTGAAGAACGCGCGCCGCATCGTCGTCAAGGTCGGCTCCAGCCTCGTCACCAACGAAGGCCGCGGCGTCGATGCGCAGGCCATCGGCAACTGGTGCCGCCAGCTGGCACTTCTCGCACAGCAAGGCCGCGAGATGGTGATGGTGTCCAGCGGCGCCGTCGCCGAAGGCATGAAACGCCTGAACTGGAGCGCCCGGCCCAAAGAACTGCACGAGCTGCAGGCCGCCGCGGCGGTGGGCCAGATGGGCCTGGCGCAGATGTACGAGAGCAAGCTGTCCGAGCACGGCATGGGCAGCGCACAGGTGCTGCTCACGCATGCCGACCTCGCCGACCGCGAGCGCTACCTCAACGCGCGCTCGACGCTGCTGACCTTGCTCGGGCTGAAGGTCATCCCGGTGATCAACGAGAACGACACGGTCGTCAACGACGAGATCAAGTTCGGTGACAACGACACGCTGGGCGCGCTCGTGGCCAACCTGATCGAGGCCGATGCGCTGGTCATCCTCACGGACCAGAAAGGCCTGTACTCGGCCGATCCGCGCCGCGACCCGACGGCCCGCTTCATCGACGTCGCTCAGGCCGGCGATCCCGAGCTCGAGCGCATGGCCGGCGGCGCCGGCTCCAGCCTCGGCAGCGGCGGCATGATCACCAAGGTGCTGGCGGCCAAGCGAGCGGCGCGCAGCGGCGCCTCCACCGTTATTGCGTGGGGCCGGGAGAACGACGTGCTGCTGCGCCTCGCGCAGGGTGAGGCCATCGGCACCGCCTTCGTCGCCGCGACGCCCAAGTTCGCCGCGCGCAAGCAGTGGATGGCCGATCACTTGCAGCTGCGCGGTGCGGTGACCGTCGACGACGGCGCCGTGGCCAAGCTGCGCGACGATGGCAAGAGCCTGCTGCCGATCGGCGTGACCGAGGTCGAGGGCGAGTTCCACCGCGGCGACGTGATCGCAGTGCGCGACCCGCGCGGCGTCGAGATTGCGCGTGGCCTGGCGAACTACTCCAGCGCCGAAGCGCGGCTCATCGCGCGCAAGCCGTCATCGCAGATCGAAGCCCTACTGGGCTACGCGAACGAGCCCGAGATGATCCACCGAGACAATCTCGTGCTCGCCTGAGCAGGCAGCTCACAGCTCGCCTTTCAGCTCGCCGGGCTGCGTACTGATCTGCTGCTCATCGTCACGCCGATGCGGCCGCATGCCCGAGCGCAAGTAGCGGTTGTGATGATTGGTGCGCGGCAGGAAGCGCGCGAGCTCGGTCAGTGCCATCTGGTAGACGTCGCGCTTGAACTCGATCACCACTTCGAGCGGCACCCAGTACTCGTTCCAGCGCCACGCGTCGAATTCCGGATGGTCGGTGGCGCGCAGGTTCATGTCGCAGTCGCGGCCGACCAGCTGCAGCAGGAACCAGATCTGCTTCTGGCCCTTGTAGTGGCCGCGCGATTCGCGCCGGATGTAGTGGTCGGGCACCTCGTAGCGCAGCCAGTCGCGCGTGCGCGCGACGATGCGCACATGCTCGGGCGCCAGCCCCACCTCTTCGTGGAGCTCGCGGAACATCGCCTGCTCAGGCGTTTCGCCGTACTTGATGCCCCCTTGCGGGAACTGCCAGGAATGGGTGCGGATGCGTTTGCCCCAGAACACCTGGTTCTTGTGGTTGAGCAGGATGATGCCGACGTTGGGCCGGAAGCCTTCCCGGTCGAGCATAATCAAACCCCAAATTCTCTCGTTGAATCGATTATTGCACCGGTGGTGTGCGCAGCGAGAGTCATCGCTTTCCCGCACCCGCTGAAGCCCATCTCTCACGCCGGCCCGCGCAGCGCCGGCGCCTCTTCATGAAAGCCTCCCAGTTCTTCATCGCCACGCTCAAGGAAGCGCCCGCTGACGCCGAGATCGTCAGCCACAAACTGATGATGCGAGCCGGCCTGATCAAACGCCTGGGCGCCGGCATCTACAACTACATGCCGATGGGTCTGCGCGTGATCCGCAAGGTGGAGACCATCATCCGCGAGGAGATGAACCGCGCCGGTGCGGTGGAGCTGCTGATGCCGGTGGTGCAGCCGGCCGAGCTGTGGCAGGAGACGGGCCGCTTCGACAAGATGGGCCCCGAGCTGCTGCGCGTGAAGGATCGCCACGAGCGCGACTTCATCATCCAGCCCACCAGCGAAGAGGTGATCACCGACATCGCGCGGCAGGAGCTGCGCAGCTATCGCCAGCTGCCGAAAAATTTCTATCACATCCAGACGAAGTTCCGCGACGAGCGCCGGCCGCGCTTCGGCATCATGCGCGGCCGCGAGTTCACGATGAAGGACGCGTACTCCTTCGACCGCGACGCCGATGCCGCCGCCCGCAGCTACGACGCGATGTACAAGGCCTACTGCGCCATCTTCGATCGCATGGAGCTGACCTACCGCGCGGTGGCGGCGGACACCGGCGCCATCGGCGGCGACCTCTCGCACGAGTTCCAGGTGATCGCGGAGACCGGCGAGGACGCGATCGTCTACAGCACTGGCTCCGACTACGCCGCCAACATCGAGCTGGCCGAAGCGCTGCCCCTGATTGCCGAGCGCGCTGCACCGTCGCAGCCGATGCAGAAGACGCCGACCCCCGGCAAGAGCACCTGCGAAGACGTGGCCGAGCTGCTGAAGCTGCCGCTGTCGCAGACGGTGAAGTCCCTGGTGCTGGCCACCGACGAGTTCAGTCCCAATGGCGACTTGGCCAAGACCACCGTGTGGCTGCTGCTCGTGCGCGGCGATCACGAGCTCAATGAAGTGAAGGCCAGCAAGGTGGAAGGCCTGAAGGGCGGCTTCCGCTTCGCCACCATAGCGGAGATCGACGATCACTTCGGCTGCAAGCCGGGCTACCTGGGCCCGGTGGCCACGCAGAAGCCGGTGAAGATCGTCGCCGACCGCACGGTGGCGAAGATGAGCGATTTCGTGTGCGGTGCCAACGAGGCCGACTTCCACCTCACCGGCGTGAACTGGGGTCGCGACCTGCCCGAGCCGGACGTGGTGGCCGACATCCGCAACGTCGTCGCCGGCGATCCGTCGCCTGATGGCAAGGGCACGCTTGCGATCCAGCGCGGCATCGAGGTGGGCCAGGTCTTCTTCCTTGGCACCAAGTACAGCGAGCCGATGAACGCCACCTACCTCGACGAAACCGGCAAGCCGCAGCTGATGCAGATGGGCTGCTACGGCATCGGCGTGACGCGCATTCTCGGCGCGGCGATCGAGCAGAACAACGACGAACGCGGCATCGTCTGGCCCGACGCGATCGCGCCGTTCACGGTGGTAATCTGCCCGATCGGCTACGACCGCAACGCCGACGTAAAGGCCGCGGCCGAAGCGCTGCACGACGAGCTCGCCGCCGCCGGCATCGACGTGATGCTCGACGACCGCGGCGAGCGCCCCGGCGCGATGTTCGCCGACTGGGAGCTGATCGGCGTGCCGCACCGCGTGGTCATCTCCGACCGCGGCTTGAAGGATGGCAAGGTCGAGTACCAGGCCCGCCGCGATGCGCAGGCGACGCCGGTGGCCGCCGCAGAGATCGCCGGCTTCGTGAAGGCGAAATTACAGCGATGATCGAGCGCCGCCGTGCGCTGTTGATCGCCGCCGGCGCGGCTTGGCTCGCGCCTTGGCAGGCCGCGCAGGCCGGCGCGCAGATCGAGGAGCCGCTGGCCGATGCGGTGCGCGGTGCGCTGGCTGCCGCCGTGGCCGACAACGCGCCGCCCAAGCCGAGCTTCGAGCGCATGGACGATCGCCTGGCCTACCTGCGCTGGCTCGGCACGATGAGCGACCGCCTGAAGAAGCGCAAGAGCGAGGCGCTCACGCGCATCGAGTTCCTCGAGGCACTGTGGTACGAGAGCAAGCGCGCCGGCCTCGAGCCCGCGCTGGTGCTCGGCCTCGTGCAGGTGGAGAGCGCCTTTCGCAAGTACGCGATCAGCAAGGCCGGCGCGCGCGGCTACATGCAGGTGATGCCGTTCTGGACGCGGCTGATCGGCGATGGCGACGTCAGCCGGCTCTTCCACATGCAGACCAACCTGCGCTTCGGCTGCATGATCCTGCGCCACTACCTCGACGTGGAGAAGGGCGACCTCTTTCTCGCGCTCGGCCGCTACAACGGCAGCCGCGGGCGGCCCGAGTATCCGAACGGTGTGCTGGGCGCTCGCCAGGCCTGGCTGCTGCCCGCCGGATTGCCCGCCTAGAGCCCCCGCCAGGCCTTGGGCGCGGCGTCGGCCACGCCGAGCAGCGACAGCGCGCGCTCCACGGTTTCGTCGACCAGCTCGTCGATGCTTTGCGGCCGGTGATAGAAGGCCGGCAAGGGCGGGAACACGATGCCGCCCATCTCGGTGACCGCTGTCATGTTGCGCAGGTGCGCCAGGTTCAGCGGCGTCTCGCGCACCATCAGCAGCAGGCGGCGCCGCTCCTTCAGCGTGACGTCGGCAGCGCGGGTCAGCAGGTTGTCGCCGAACCCATGCGCAATCGCGGCCAGCGTCTTCATTGAGCAGGGCGCGACGACCATCGCCGTAGCGTCGAAGCTGCCGCTGGCGATGCAGGCGCCGATATCGCCCGGCGCATGCGCCTCGTCGGCCAGCGCTTCGAGCTGCGCGCGATCGAGGCCGAGCTCATGGTGCACGTTGAGCACACCGGCCGGCGTGACGACGAGATGGGTGTGCAGTTGAAGCTGCCGCGCACGCTGCAACAGCCGTACGCCGTAAATCGCGCCGGTCGCGCCGGTGATGCCGACGACCAGGCGTGTCACGCTCAACCGGCCAAGGCCTGCTGCAGCTCGCCGCTCTGGTACATCTCCATCATGATGTCCGAGCCGCCGATGAACTCGCCGTTCACGTACAGCTGCGGGATGGTCGGCCAGTTGGCGTAGTCCTTGATGCCCTGGCGAATGCCTTCGTCTTCGAGCACGTTGACGGTGGTCATGTCATCGACGCCGCAGGCCTTGAGAATCTGCACCGCGCGGCCGGAGAAGCCGCACATCGGGAACTGCGCCGTGCCCTTCATGAAGAGCACCACGCGGTGGCCTTTGACGATGGCGTCGATCTGCTGTTGCACGGGAGTGGAGAGGTCGCTCATGGTGTCGTACGGCCGGCAAAACTTCGATCAGGCAAGCATACGGCAAAGCCCCGCCCGCGGCGGGGCGCCGCGGCCAAGGCCCTAGAAGGAGTACGAGACGCCGAGCTGGATCACCGGGGTCAGGCGCAGCTCGCGCA
>VBDL01000661.1 GCA_005884255.1 Betaproteobacteria bacterium
CCAGCACATGGTGGATCACCTCGCGCGGCAGGCCCTCGATCGACAGCAGATGGATCAGCTCGCCGTTCTTGTTGAGCTGCGGGTTGCGTCGGGAGAGCATCAGGTAGCCTCCCCGACGGAAAACGCGAAGCGCCCCGCCTCATTGCGCGCCAGCGACAGCCGCTGCGTCGCCGGCAGCGCCACCTTGGCCGCCGCGAAGGCCGCCTCGATCGGCAGCTGGCGGCCGCCGCGGTCGACCAGCACCGCCAGGCTCACGCGTGCCGGGCGGCCGAAGTCGTACAGCTCGTTGATCACCGCGCGGATCGTGCGGCCGGTGTAGAGCACGTCATCGATCAGCAGGATGTCGCGGCCATCGATCTCGAACGGCAGGTGTGTGGTGCCGGCGCTGCTGCTCATACCACGCTCGCTGAAGTCGTCACGGTGCAAGGTGCTGGAGATCACGCCGGGCTGGCCGGGGCGCTGCAGGTCGGCATGCAGGCGCTCGGCGAGCCACGCGCCGCCGGACCAGATGCCGACGAGCACGGTGTCGGGCTGCAGCAGTGCATTGACGCCACGCCGCAGCTCGGCGTACAGCGCCTCGGCGTCGAGGTGAAGGGTGCTCATGATGGCTCTCTCAAGAACTGCTCCAGGATCAGCGCGGCCGAGGCGGCATCGATGTCGTGCGCGCCGTGTGCCAGCGCCTCGGTCGTCGTGTAGCGCTCGTCCACCTCATGCACCGGCAAGCGGAAGCGGCCGTGCAGCTGGCGGGCGAAGGCCTGCGCGCGGCGCGTATTGTCGTGCGGCGCGCCGTCGGGGTGGTAGGGCACGCCGACCACCAGCGCATCCGGCTGCCATTGCGCGATCAGCTTGCCGATGGCGGCGAAGCGCGCGTCGCCGGTGGCCGCGATGGTGGTCAGCGGCGTGGCGCTGCGCGTCAGCGAATTGCCGCTGGCCACGCCGACGCGCTTCATGCCGAAGTCGAAAGCGAGAAAGGAGCGGAGGGGGGATGACGAGGCCATGAGCACCGCATTCATGCGTGCCCGGCCTCCTGGCTGAGCATGCGCGGGTCGATGCCCAGCAGCGACAGCGCGCGCTCGTAGCGCAGCTCGACCGGCGTGTCGAAGATGATCTCGGGCTGCGCGTCGACGGTGAGCCAGCCGTTGCGGCTGATCTCTTCCTCGAGCTGGCCGGCGCTCCAGCCGCTATAGCCGAGCGTCACCAGCAACTTCTTCGGGCCCGCGCCGTGCGACAGCGCTTCCAGCACGTCCTTGCTGGTGGTCATCTCCAGCGCGCCGCCGGCGATGGCCAGCGACGAGTTGTAGTGCCCGCCTTCGTCGGACAGCCGCTCGTGCAGCACGAAGCCGCGCTCGGTCTGCACCGGGCCGCCGAAGTACACCGGCTGCTCGGCCAGATCTTCACGATCCAGCGGCAACTCGACCTTCTCGAACAGGTTGCGCAGCTTGATATCGATCGGCTTGTTGATCACCAAGCCGAGGGCGCCCCGCTCGGTGTGCTCGCACAGGTAGACCACGGCGCCGGCAAAGGTGTCGTCCGCCATGCCGGGCATGGCGATCAGGAACTGGTTGGTGAGGTCGATACGGTCCGCCGCCATGACCGAATTCTAGGCCCTGCGGCACCCGCTCTCAGGGTCTATCGGTCACGAAGCGCGACACGATGCCATGGAACTGCGTTGGCCATTGTTTCAACGACGCATCGTCGCCGAAGCACACGCTCCTCAGGAAGGCAAGCGACAGCTCCCGCGTCGCGGCCTTGACCTGCGCATTCAGCGCCGGCCCGGCCGGCGTGCCGCGGTCGGTGAAGATGCTGTG
>VBDL01000641.1 GCA_005884255.1 Betaproteobacteria bacterium
CAGCACACGCTGATGGATGAGCGCCGCCGCGCGTTCTACGAGTACCACGCATCGATGCTCGAGCCGTGGGACGGCCCGGCGGCGATGGTCTTCACCGACGGCAAGCAGATCGGCGCCACGCTCGATCGCAACGGCCTGCGGCCCGCGCGCTACATCGTCACCGACGACGATCTCGTGGTGATGGCCTCGGAGTCCGGCGTGCTGCCGATTCCCGAGAACAAGATCGTCAAGAAGTGGCGCCTGCAGCCGGGCAAGATGTTCCTCATCGACCTCGAGCAGGGCCGCATCGTCGACGACGAGGAGCTGAAGAACCAGTTCGCCTTCGCCAAGCCGTATCGGCAGTGGATCGAGAACGTGCGCATCAGGCTCGACACGATCGACGTGCATGGCGGCGCCGGCGAGTTCCCCGAGCCGCTGCTCGACCGCCAGCAGGCCTTCGGCTACACGCAGGAAGACCTCAAGTTCCTGATGAGCCCGATGGCGGTGGCCGGTGAAGAAGGCGTCGGCTCGATGGGCAACGACTCGCCGCTCGCGGTGCTGTCCGACAAGAACAAGCCGCTGTACAACTACTTCAAGCAGCTGTTCGCGCAGGTGACGAACCCGCCGATCGACCCGATCCGCGAGGCGATCGTGATGAGCCTGAACAGCTTCATCGGCCCGAAGCCGAACCTGCTGGACATCAACGCGGTGAACCCGCCGATGCGCCTGGAGGTGACGCAGCCGATCCTCGACTTCGACGACATGGCGCGGTTGCGCGCGATCGAGAAGCACACGTCGGGCAAGTTCAAGCCCTACGAGCTGGACATCGTCTATCCGCTGGCCTGGGGCCACGAGGGTGTGGAGGCGAAGCTCGCGTCGCTGTGCGCCGAGAGTGTCGACGCGCTGAAGAGCGGCCACAACATCCTGATCATCACCGACCGTCGCATGGACCGCGACCATGTCGCGATCCCGGCGCTGCTGGCCCTGTCGGCCATCCACCACCACCTGGTGCGCGAGGGCCTGCGCACCACCTGCGGCCTGGTGGTCGAGACCGGCTCCGCGCGCGAGGTGCATCACTTCGGCGTGCTCGCGGGCTACGGCGCCGAAGCCGTGCACCCCTACCTCGCGATGGAGACGCTCGCATCGCTGCACCAGCAGCTGCCCGGCGAGCTGTCGGCCGAGAAGGCGGTCTACAACTACGTGAAGGCGGTCGGCAAGGGCTTGTCGAAGATCATGTCCAAGATGGGCGTGTCGACCTACATGTCCTACTGCGGCGCGCAGCTGTTCGAGGCCATCGGCTTCGAGAAGACGCTGGTCGACAAGTACTTCCGCGGCACCGCATCGCAGATCGGCGGCATCGGCGTGTTCGAGGTGGCCGAAGAGGCGATCCGCATGCACCGCGCGGCCTTCGGCGCCGACCCGGTGCTCACCGGCATGCTCGATGCCGGCGGCGAATACGCGTGGCGCACGCGCGGCGAAGAGCACATGTGGACGCCCGACGCCATCGCCAAGCTGCAGCACGCCGCGCGCGGCAACAAATTCGAGACCTACAAGGAATACGCGCAGCTCATCAACGACCAGAGCCGACGCCACATGACCTTGCGCGGCCTGTTCGAGTTCAAGGTCGACCCCGCGAAGGCGATTCCGGTCGACGAGGTCGAGCCGGCGGTCGAGATCGTCAAGCGCTTCGCCACCGGCGCGATGTCGCTCGGCTCGATCTCCACCGAGGCGCACACCACGCTCGCCATCGCGATGAACCGCATCGGCGGCAAGAGCAACACCGGCGAAGGCGGCGAGGATCCGGCGCGTTATCGCAACGAGCTCAAGGGCATCCCGATCACGGCCGGCACCAAGGTGAGCGACGTGGTCGGCGCCAAGGTCGTCGAGGCGGACTACGAGCTGAAGGACGGCGACTCGCTGCGCAGCAAGATCAAGCAGGTGGCGTCGGGCCGCTTCGGCGTGACGACCGAATACCTGGTCAGCGCCGACCAGATCCAGATCAAGATGGCGCAAGGCTCGAAGCCGGGCGAAGGCGGCCAGCTGTCCGGCGGCAAGGTCAGTGAGTACATCGGCATGCTGCGCTACTCGGTGCCCGGCGTCGGCCTGATCTCGCCGCCGCCGCACCACGACATCTATTCGATCGAGGATCTGGCGCAGCTGATCCACGACCTGAAGAACGCCAATCCGAAGGCGAGCGTCAGCGTGAAGCTGGTGTCCGAAGTCGGCGTCGGCACCATTGCCGCGGGCGTGGCCAAGTGCAAGGCCGACCACGTGGTGATCGCGGGCCATGATGGTGGCAGCTGGTGCTCAACCGCCTGCGCGGGCGCATCCGCGTGCAGGCCGATGGCCAGATGAAGACCGGCCGCGACGTCGTGATCGGCGCGCTGCTCGGCGCCGACGAGTTCGGCTTCGCCACAGCGCCGCTGGTCGTCGAGGGCTGCATCATGATGCGCAAGTGCCACTTGAACACCTGCCCGGTGGGCGTGGCCACGCAAGACCCGGTGCTGCGCGCGAAGTTCGCGGGCAAGCCCGAGCACGTCGTCAACTACTTCTTCTTCGTTGCCGAAGAGGCGCGCCAGATCATGGCGCAGCTGGGCATCCGCAAGTTCGATGAGCTGATCGGCCGCGCCGAGCTGCTCGACATGAAGAAGGGCATCGCGCACTGGAAGGCCAAGGGTCTCGACTTCACGCGTGTGTTCCACCAGCCGGCGGTGCCGGCCGACGTGGCGCGCCGCCAGCTCGACGAGCAGGACCACGGTCTTGCGAAGGCGCTGGACGTGAGGCTGATCGAGAAGTGCCGTCCCGCCATCGACAAGGGCGAGAAGGTGCAGTTCATGGAGGAGGCGCGCAACGTCAACCGCTCGGTGGGCGCGATGCTCTCCGGCGAGCTGATCCGCCACCGGCCTGAAGGCCTGCCCGACCAGACCATCTTCATCCAGATGGAAGGCACCGGCGGCCAGAGCTTCGGCGCCTTCCTCGCCAAGGGCATCACCTTCTACCTGATCGGCGAAGCCAACGACTACACCGGCAAGGGCCTGTCCGGCGGCCGCGTCGTCGTGCGCCCGAGCATCGACTTCCGCGGCGACGCGACGAAGAACATCATCGTCGGCAACACCGTGCTGTACGGCGCGACCAGCGGCGAGGCCTTCTTCCGCGGCGTGGCGGGCGAGCGCTTCGCTGTGCGGCTCTCCGGTGCCACCGCGGTTGTCGAAGGCACCGGCGACCATGGCTGCGAGTACATGACCGGCGGCACGGCGGTCGTGCTCGGCAAGACCGGGCGCAACTTCGCGGCCGGCATGT
>VBDL01000635.1:0-1470 GCA_005884255.1 Betaproteobacteria bacterium
TACCCCGAGGACGGCGCCGACGGCGAGACGCTGCTGAAGAACGCCGACACCGCGATGTACCGCGCCAAGGATCGTGGCCGCGGCAGCTACCAGTACTACGCGGCGCAGATGAATGCGCAGGGCACCGAGCGGCTGATGCTCGAAAGCGGCTTGCGTCGCGCCATCGAGCGTGGCGAGCTGACGCTGCACTACCAGCCGAAGATGAATCTGCGCACGCAGCAGATCACCGGCGTGGAGGCGCTGATGCGCTGGCGCCACCCGGTGCTGGGCATGGTGTCGCCGGCGCAGTTCATCCCGATCGCCGAGGAGACCGGCCTCATCGAGACGATGGGCCGCTGGGCGCTGGAGCGCGCGTGCCGCGACGCGCAGGCCTGGGTGCAGCGCGGGCTGCCGCCGCTGCAG
This sequence comes from Betaproteobacteria bacterium, assembly GCA_005884255.1. Taxonomy (GTDB): domain Bacteria; phylum Pseudomonadota; class Gammaproteobacteria; order Burkholderiales; family Burkholderiaceae_C; genus VBDL01. Next base: position 403 of record VBDL01000635.1, read on the forward strand.
ATGAGCGTGAACCTGTCGCCGCGCCAGCTCAGCAGCGCGACGCTGCTCGACGACATCCGCGACGTGCTGCGCAGCACCGGCATGGACCCCGAGCTGCTCGAGCTGGAGATCACCGAGGGCGCGATGATGCGCAACCCCGACCATGCCGCGGCGCTGCTGCAGCAGATTCGCGCTCTGGGCGTGCGCCTGTCGATCGACGACTTCGGTACCGGCTACTCGTCGCTGTCGTACTTGAAGCGCTTCCCGCTATCGACGGTGAAGGTCGATCGCAGCTTCGTCAAGGACCTGTCGCAGGACCGGGATGCGCAGGCGCTGACCGCCGGCATCGTGTCGCTGGCCCACGGCTTGCGCATGAAGGTGGTGGCCGAAGGCGTGGAGACCGCCGAGCAGCTGGCCTGGCTGCGCAGCCACGACTGCGACGAGATCCAGGGCTTCCTGCTGTGCAAACCCATCGCCGCCGACGACGCGCACGACTTCATCGCGCGCCATCTGCGCACCCTGTTTGTCTCGACCGCGGCAGCGTGAACGCCGCGGGCGGGGCGAACCCCCTGCCCGCGGCATTCGCCGTGGGCAAACCTCGTCCTTATGGGAGTCACCATGACGATTGCTTCTTCGAGCAAGACACTGGAACAGACGATCGCGGCGATCGAGGCGCTAGACCTCGAGCCGATCAAATTCAAGGCCACGCGGGGGGAAGACGGCTACGGCTGGTCGCCTGAGTATGCGGAGCGCATGGCGCAGGCCTACAAGCGCTACCTGATCCTGCACGCCAAGTACCCCGACGCGACGCTCGCGCCGGACCAGGACACCGATCGCTTCTGGCACATGCACATCCTGGACACGCGCAAGTACGCGGCCGACTGCGAGGCCATCTTCGGCGAGTTCCTGCACCACTTCCCCTACCTCGGGCTGCGCGGTGAGGACGACGCCAAGGCGCTGGACGACGCCTTCGCCAAGATGCAGGCGCTGCTGGCCCAGGAGTTCGGCCCCGCGCAGCATCCGGAAGGCGCGACGCAAGCGGCGGCCTGGTGCGCGGTGGAAGGCAAGGCGGCGTGGTGCGCCGTCGAG
>VBDL01000635.1:1529-4699 GCA_005884255.1 Betaproteobacteria bacterium
TGGTGCGCGGTGGAGACGGCAAAGGCCTGAGGCTCGACACTCAGGGAGGAAGAGCGCCCCGCAGAGGGCGCTTTTTAGCTTTTCTTCGAGGTCATCGCGGTGAAGCGCGTCGGCTGGTGCGCCACGGCCGTGCTGCCGCACTGCGGGCACACGTGCTGCCCCGAATGCTGGGCCACATGCTCGGTCTGCTCGAACAGCTTGCCGCACTTCTCGCAGCGGTATTGGTAGGTGGGCATGATGGCGTCTCCAGGTTGAACGGCGTAGCGTGCTGGCTCAATACTAGGCGCTCGGCGCGAGAGTGAAAGCGATGCTGGACGATGTGCTGATCCTCGGTGGGAGCGGCTTTGTTGGCAGCCGCTTGTGCGAGATGCTGCTGGTGCCTGACGGTGCGGCGCCGGGGCGTGTGAGCGTGGTCACGCGGCGGCGCGATCATGTCCGGCACCTGCTGCCGCTGCCGGGATTTCATCTCGAAGAAGGCGACGTGCACGACGATGCCACGCTGGCGCGGCTGGTGGCCGGGCGCTCGGCGGTGGTCAACCTGATCGGCGTGCTGCACGGCGACGCGGCCACCTTCGACAAGGCCCACGCCGAGCTGCCGCGGCGGCTGGCGCAGGCCTGCCGGCGGGAACAGGTGTCACAGGTGGTTCACATCAGCGCGCTGGGCGTGGCGCGCGATGCGCCGTCGATGTACCTGCGCTCCAAGGCAGTGGGCGAGGCCGCTTGGGAGCAGTCCGGCGTGCCGGCGGCCGTGCTGCGCCCCTCGGTGATGTTCGGCGCGCGCGATCACTTTCTCAATCTCTTCGCGCGGCTGTCGCGCTTTGCGCCGCTGGTCGCGCTGGCCGGCGCCGAGGCGCAATTCCAGCCGGTGTGGGTCGACGACGTGGCGCGCGCCATCGTGGTGTGCCTGCAGCGCTCGCGCGATGTGCTGGAGGTGTACGAGTGTGCCGGGCCGCGCGTCTACACGCTGGCCGAGCTGGTGCGCCTGGCCGGGCGCTTCAGCGGCCACGAGCGGCCGGTCGTCGCGCTGCCGCGGCCGGCGGGCCAGATGCTCGCGGGCTTGATGGAATGCCTGCCCGGCGAGCCGCTGATGTCGCGCGACAACCTCGCGTCGATGCAGGTGCCCAATGTCGCCAGTGGGCAGCGGCCCGGGTTGGCGGCGCTGGGCATCACGCCGGCGTCGCTGGAAGCGATCGCGCCGGGCTACCTCTCGCGCCGCTAACCCAAGGCGTGGCGGCGGCGTCAATCCATCTTCACGCCGGCCTCGCGCACCACGGCGCCCCAGCGCGCGTGCTCGGTCTTCAGGAACTGCGCGGCCTGCTCAGGCGAGCCGCCCATCGGCGCGCTGCCGCTGCGTTACCGGAGGCCGCCGGTGGCCTGCAGGTGCGGGTCGTCGAACAGATCCTGCGGCCGCGTGATCGGCGCATGGGGCAGGCCGTGGGCCTCGAAGCGCGCTGCGATGTCGGCGGCCGTGTGCGCGGCCAGGCGCTCGCGCAGCAGCGGCATCAGCCACTCGCGCGACTGCACGCGCTGGTTGTTGGTGGCGAGCCGCTCATCGCGCTGCAGGTCGGCGTAGCCGAAGGCCTCGCAGAACAGCGCCCACTGCGTGTCGGACACCACCGCGAGAAAGATCTGCTCATCCCCGGCCACCGTGAACACGTCGTAGATGCCCCAGGCCGAGATGCGGCTGGGCATCGGCGCCGCGGCCTGGCCGGTGACGGCGTACTGCATCATGTGCTGCGCGACGAGGAATACGTTGTTCTCGAAGAGGGCGCTCTGCACCTCCTGGCCGCGGCCGCTCGTCTCTCGGGCGCGCAACGCGGCGAGCGCACCGATCGCGCCGAACATGCCGCCCATGATGTCGTTGACCGACGCACCCGCGCGCAGCGGCCGCCCTTCGGGGCCGGTCATGTAGGCGAGGCCGCCCATCATCTGCACCACCTCGTCGAGCGCCGTGCGCTGCTCGTAAGGCCCGGGCAGGAAGCCCTTGTGCGAGACATAGACGAGCCGCGGGTTCAGCGCCGACAGCGCGGCGGGATCGAGGCCGAGGTTCGCCATCGTGCCGCTCTTGAAGTTCTCGCTGAACACGTCGGCCTGCGCCACGAGCCTGAGCACGATCTCGCGGCCGCGCGGATGCGTCACGTCCAGCGCCAGGCTCTTCTTGTTGCGATTGAACATCGGGAAGAAGCCGGCGCCCGAGCCGAGCAGGCGGCGCGTGTTGTCGCCCGCCAGCGGCTCGATCTTGATGACCTCTGCACCGAGGTCGCCGAGGATCATGCCGCAGGTCGGGCCCATCACCATGTGCGTGAATTCGACGACGCGCACGCCTTGCAGCGGAAGGTCATGCATGGGTTGCTCCTTGCTTGAAGCCGAGTGGCAGCCCTGCCAGCGGCGTCATGCCGTACAGCGGCTCGTCGGGCAGTCCGGCCTGCAGCGCGCCGCGCGCGGCGATCAGCGCCTGCCAATCGATGCCGGTGGCCACGCCCATCGCCTCGAACATGAACACCAGGTCCTCGGTGACCACATTGCCCGACGCGCCCGGTGCATACGGGCAGCCGCCGAGTCCGCCTTGCGATGCGTCGAAGGTGGTGACGCCCACCTCGTAGGCGGCCAGGCAATTGGCGAGGCCGAGGCCGCGCGTGTTGTGCAGGTGCGCGGCGCCGGCGCGGTCGCCGAGCTCGGCGCGCAGCCGCCGGAACAATCGCTGCACCTGCGCCGGGTTGGCGCAGCCGACGGTGTCGGACAGGCCGACCTCGTCGGCCCCCGCCTCGGCCGCCTGCACGGCGAGGCGGATCACCTCGTCTTCGGCGACCGGGCCTTGCAGCGTGCAGCCGAAGGCGGTGGACAGGCCGGCCTCGAGCCTCACTCGCGGATGCCGCTCGTCGCGCAACGCGGCGATGCGGCGCAGCTCGTCGACCATCTGCGCGCGCGTCTTGCGCACGTTGGCCTGCGAATGCGCCTCGCTGGCCGACAGCGGCACGGTGAGCTTGTGCACGCCGCTGTCCAGCGCGGCTTGCGCGCCGCGCAGGTTGGGCACCAGCGCCATCACCGTGAGGCCGCGGTGCGACAGCGCATGCACCGCCACCTGCGCCACATCCGCCATCTGCGGCAGCAGCGACGGCGGCACGAAGGAGCCGACCTCGATCTCGCGCACGCCGGCGGCGGCCAGCGCA
>VBDL01000633.1 GCA_005884255.1 Betaproteobacteria bacterium
GGCCTCGGACAAGGGCTTGAATTCGGCAAAGCCGGCATCGGACAACGCGATGAACCATTCGACTTCGACCTGCACGCGGCGGTGCATCAGGCCGAATTCGCTCATCAGCGGGCGCAGCGGCGCGACCTTGGCGGCGTAGCGGCCGTCCAGCGGCGACAGGGCGGACAGAGAAGACAGGATTTGGGGCATGGAGAGGACTGCTGAAACGCGGCCCACGACGGCAGCGTGGGGCGGAACCCGAATTGTAGGTTCCTCGCCCGCCGCGACACCTGTCAGCCCTGACAGAGCCCCTAGCGGTTTGCGGCTTCGCGAAAGCGCCGCATGCGCTCCTCGCCGGCCGGATGGCTGGACAGCGCGATCCCGATGCGGCCCGCCAGGCCGCTGGCCTCGTCGCGCGTGCGGCGGTGGCGCTCCAGCGCCTCGAACAGCTCGACCATCAGCGCCGGCGACAACCCGTTGGCGCGCAGCACGGCCATCGATTCGTCGTCGGCCTCGCGCTCGAAGTCACGTGAGTAGTCCAGGTGGCCGAGCAGCGCCGGCGCGCCGGCGAGCAAGCCGCTGAAGTCGCCGAAGGCCACGCTGGTGACGGTGCCCAGGAGCGCGGCCTGCACAAAGAGCCGCATCGCGTGGCGCCGGCGCACATGGCCGAGCTCGTGCGCCAGCACGCCGAGCAGCACCTCGTCGCGCCCGTCAAGCAGGCGCACCATCTCGTCGGTGAGCACGATCACGCCACCGGGCAGCGCGAAGGCATTCGGCCCGATGCGACTCTTGCGGAACTGCAGCTCGTAGGCCGGGGCCGCCCCGGCGGGATAGGCCCGGGCGACGGTGCGCGCGAAGTCGGCGGCGATGCGCTGGCGACGCGCGGCATCGAGCGCGCTGGGCATCAGCCAGCGGCCGTCGATCGACGCCAGCGCGGCGTCGCCGACGCTGCGATCGGCGCTGGCCGGCACCGCCGACAGCACCGCGCGGGCCGCTGCCGGCAAGCCCCAGCGATAGCCGGCGAAGGCCAGCAGCAGCAACAGCGCGGCCGCGCCTGCCGTCGCGCGCCAGCTCTGCTGCAGCCGTACCGCCAGCGGCTCGCGCATGCCGCCGGCGCGCCGCCACGCGTCCCAGGCCTGCGCGTCGTGCGCCTGCAGCGAGGCACCGTCGCGCAGGTGCGCGACGCGCGCGCCATGGCGCTGGCGCTCGGGCCACTGCACCTGCTTCACCGGCACGACGCGCGAGACGTCGTCGCCTTCGATGTGCAGCTGGCCCGCGGCCAGTCTCAGCTGCACGAGGTGCGGCTGGGCGCTGTGGCCGTCGAAGTAATCGGCGGCGAGGCCTTCGGTGTTCACAAGCCGATGTCGATGCCGAACAGCTCGCCCGCCGCATCGCCGCTGGCGTCCTCACCCGGCTGGCGTGCGCCGGCGCTCAGCGAGTCGATCGGCCGCGAGCTGCTCAGCGCGACGGCCGCGAGACGCAGCCGCGCCTGCGCTACCGCGGCGAACGGCCAGTACAGGCCGAGCGTCAGGGCCACCAGCAGCCAGTTCTTCAGTGTCAGGCCGAGCAGCGCGGAAAAGCGCAGGTGGCTGTCGAAGCTCAGGTGGCGGCTGGCAGTGCGGCTCCACACCAGGTTCTGCATGCGTGCGGTGGCGTAGGCGCGGATGAAGGCGATCGCCAGCACATACAGCACCGCCATCAGCATCGGCAGCACG
>VBDL01000634.1 GCA_005884255.1 Betaproteobacteria bacterium
TAGTCGGGCTTCGTCAGCCCCTGCTGCAGCAGCCAGCCGGGGCCGAGCTCGCCGCCGAATTCCTCATCGTAGGTGAAGTGCAGCTCGACGCTGCCCTTGAGCGGAGCGGCCAGCGCCTGCAGCGCGCGCAGCGCGAAGGTGAAAGTCGCGAAGTCGCTCTTGCTCACCGCGGCGGCACGCCCGTAGAGCTTGCCGTCGACGATCTCGCCGCCGTACGGCTCGTGCGTCCAACCTTCTCCTGGCGGAACGACGTCGCCATGCGCGTTCAGCGCAATGGTCGGGCCATCGCCGAAGCGCTGGCGCACGATCAGGTTCGTGATCGACTGCAAGCCGTATTCACGCACCTGCTGTTGTGGCACCGCGTGCTTCTCGGCGGTGAAGCCGAAGCCGGCCAGCAACTCGGCAGTGCGCTCGGCATGCGGCGCGTTGTTGCCCGGCGGCGTGTCGGTGGGCACCTGCACCAGTGCCTGCAGGTAGCGCACTTCTTCATCGAAATGCGCGTCGATCCACGCGTCGATCTTTTCGTAGCTCATGTGAGTTCAGTGGCGAGTTGGTTCAGCAGGTTCTGGAAGGCGCGCACCGCGAGCTCGGTGTCGTCGTTGCTGATCGCTTCCAGCGGGTTGTGGCTGATGCCCGAGTTGAGGCCGCGCATGAACAGCATCGCCTGCGGCATCACCTCGTGTAGCTTCATCGCATCGTGGCCGGCGCCGCTGGGCATGCGGTGCGGCGGCAGGCCGAGCGCTTCGACCGCGCGTTCCCAGCGCTGCTGCCAGGAGGCGTCACTCGGCGCGGCGCAGGCGCGCAGCGTCTCCTCGGCCTTGAAGCCCACGCCGCGCCGCTCGCTGATGGCTTCAGCTTCAGCCAGGACGTCGCGCACCAGCGCATCGCGCTGCGCATCGGTGGGCGCGCGCAGGTCCAGGCTGAACAGGCAGCGGCCCGGCACGACGTTGATCGAGCCGTTGGGCACCTGCAGCATGCCGATGGTGCCGACCGAGTCGCCATCGGCCGCGGCGCGCTTCTCCAGAAACAGCGCCAGCTCGGCAACCGCACTGGCCGCATCGCGACGGCGGTCCATCGGCGTGGTGCCGGCGTGGCTGGCCATGCCCACCACCTCGCACAGGTAGCGCACGCTGCCGTTGATGGACGTGACGATGCCCAGCGGCAGGTCCAGCTCGTTGAGCACCGGACCCTGCTCGATGTGCAGCTCGACGAAGCCGAGGTACTTCGACGCGTCGCGCTCGAGCTTCGGGATGTCCTCGATGCACAGCCCGGCATGACGCATCGCCTCGCGCATGGTGATGCCATCGGCATCGGCCTGCTCGAACCAGCGTTCGTCGAAGTGCCCGGTCAGCGCGCCGGAGCCGAGGAAGGTCGCCTTGTAGCGCTGGCCTTCCTCCTCCGCGAAGCCGACGACCTCGAAGCCGTAGGGCAGGCGCTTGCCTTGAGCGCTGAGCTCGCGCACGCAGGCCATCGGCACCAGGATGCCGATGCGGCCGTCGTACTTGCCGCCGTTGCGCACGGTGTCGTAGTGCGACCCGGTGAGCAGGCGCTTGGCGTTGCGGTCGTGGCCGTGATAGATGCCGACCACATTGCCGACCGCATCGATGCTCACCTCGTCGAAGCCGCAGTCGTGCATCCACTTCGACAGCCGCTGCGCGCAGGCGCGGTGCGCGTCGGTGAGGTAGGTCACCGTCAGCTGGCCGAGCTCCGCATAGCCGGGATCGGTGTGCTCGGCGAGCTTCTCCGCCCAGTCCCACACCTGGTTGCCGAGCGCAGGCGCCTCGCCGAACTTGTCATCGAGCCGCATCTCGGCGATGCGATGGATGTTGCGCAGGCACTCGGCCAGCTCGAAGTCCGGGTGGCCGGCCAGGCGCCGCTCGAAGGTGGCGATGATCTCGGCGCGCGTCAGGCCCGTGCCGCGCGGGCCGCGCACCGCGAGGATGAAGGGCCAGCCGAACTTGGCGTTGTAGTCGGCGTTGAGCTGTTGCAGCTTCGCGAACTCTTCGGGCGAGCAGTTGGTGAGGCCGGACGTCGTCTGCTCATTCGTCGATTCCGCCGTCAGCGCTTTCGCGACCATCGCCTTGCCGGCCAACTCCGGGTGCGCGCGCACCAGCGCGAGCTGCTCGTCGCGCGTCGCGCTGCGCACCGCTTGCACCAGCGCGAGCTTCAGCGCGGCGAGGCTTGCGAACGGGCGCTGGCCCCAAGCGCGCTCGGCGATCCAGGGCGAATGCTCGTAGGTCCCGTCCAGCGCGCGGACGAAGTCGGCCTGCGACGCCGTGTTCAGTGATTCGATCGTGATCATGCTCATTCCCAGACGAAGGCTGTCTGCGCGTTGAAGGGGTGGGTGGCCTTCCAGTGCCGCGCGATGTCGATGCGGCGGGTGATCCACACGCGGTCGTGCGCTTCGACGTGATCGAGAAAGCGCTGCAGCGCGCGCAT
>VBDL01000655.1 GCA_005884255.1 Betaproteobacteria bacterium
GGCCGCCTTCGCCCTGCACTTCGAGCGTGTGCGACGGCGAGCTCACGTCGCTGATCGGCAGCGGCGCGCTCAACGTGACGTTCATTTCGAGCAGCGTGTTCGCCGGCTCACCAGCGTGCAGATACGGTGACGCAGGGAAGCTGCTGCTGCCGCCGGCGCTCGCGGGGCGGTGGTAGCGCGGGCCGACGACGGTGGGGAACATCCACTGGTAGCGCCCTTCGGTCGGCGGGATCAGCTCGGTGTAGTGCAGCTCGACGCGCACATCGTCGCCGGGCAGGATGTTGGCGACGTTCATCTGGAACACGTTGGGCCGCTCCT
>VBDL01000656.1 GCA_005884255.1 Betaproteobacteria bacterium
TCGGTCGACGGGTCGTCGCTGGAAATGTGGAAGTACGGACCTGCGGCGGGGCGCACCTCGGAATCGTCGGCGTGCGCCGGCGACCAAGCAACCATCAGCAGCGCGGCGAACACCGACGCGGCGATGCACACGAGCACGCGGCCGGCGCGCGTCAGTGGGCGAAGGGGCAGAAGAAACATGACGGGTCTCCTGAAGAGGACTTCAGGATCGACACGTCGTGCGAAGCGCGTGGGAAGCGAGTGAGTGCTGTGTGAAGTTCGCGTGAAGTCAGATCGCCAATGGATCGACGTCCACGGCCCAACGCAGCACGCCGCGGTGCTCGCGCTTCAATGTGTGCAGGACGGGCAGCCACGCGGCGAGCAAGCGCTGCAGCGCGGCGCGCGATCCCGACTCGATCAGCATCTGCATGCGCTCGACATTCGCGACGCGCGCGATCGCCAGCGGCACGGGCGGATAGACCATCGCTTCGGGCGCGTCGGGCAGCGTCGCCGCGTGCCGCGCCGCGGCTTGAAGGAAGGCCTGCGCCACCTCGGCGGTTCTCGCGTCGGCGCGCAGCAGCGCCAGGTGCGCGAACGGCGGCAGGCCGGCGCTGCGCCGCTCGGCGAGCTGGCTCGTCGCGAAGGCCTCGTAGTCGTGGCGCCTCAAAGCGCCGTACAACGCATGCTGCGGATGCCAGGTCTGCACCCACATCTCGCTGCGCGCGGCCTGTTCGGCATCGCGCCCGGCGCGGCCGGCGGCCTGCATCAGCAGTGAGAACAGGCGCTCCGGTGCGCGGAAGTCGCTGGAGAAGAGCGCCGCATCGGGGTTCACCGCGGCGACCAGCGTGATGTGACGGAAGTCGTGCCCCTTGGCGACCATCTGCGTGCCGACGAGCACGTCGATCTCGCCCGCGTGCACCGCCCCGAGCTGCGCCTCCAGCGCACCTTTCGTGCGCGTGGAGTCGGCGTCGATGCGCGCGATGCGCGCTGGTGCGCCATCGCGGCCACGCAGCGTCTCGGCCAGCTGCTCTTCCAGCCGCTCGGTGCCGCGGCCGAGCGGCGCGATGTCGAGGTTGCCGCACTCCGGGCAGGCGCGCGGCACGCGCTCGGTGAGGCCGCAGTGAT
>VBDL01000657.1 GCA_005884255.1 Betaproteobacteria bacterium
TTCCATCACTTGCGCCGCATGCGACGGGCGGCCGAGGCCGGCATCGACCACCAGCACCGCATCGGGCAGGCGCTCGCGCAGGGTGGCCAGCGCATGCGGGTTCAGCGGCCCGCGGCCGGTGCCGATCGGCGCAGCGCCCGGCATGATCGCGGCGCAGCCGGCATCGCGCAGCCGTTGCGCAACGATCAGGTCATCGCTCGTGTAGGCGAACACCGCGAAGCCATCGCGCACCAGCGCCTTCGCCGCCTCGACGGTGCCGAACGGGTCGGGCTGCAAGGTGTAGTCGTCGCCGACCACCTCGAGCTTGATCCACGGCGTGCCGAAGATCTCGCGCGCCATCTGCGCCAAGGTGATCGCCTCCTGCGCGCTGTGGCAGCCGGCGGTATTGGGCAGCACGCGACGGCCGAGCGACTGGATGCGCTGCCAGAAGCTCGAGCCGCCACCGGCTTCCGGCTGCAGACGGCGCAGGCCCACGGTCAGCACCTCGGTGCCGCTGGCCTGCACGGCGTCGCTCAAGCACTGCAGCGACGGGTAGTGCGAGGTGCCGAGCAACAGGCGGCTTTTCAGCTCGACGCCGGCAACGGTCCAACTCATGGCTTCAACCTCCGGTGATCGGCGACACCACGTCAATGCGGTCGCCGTCATTGAGCGTGCGCTGCGCCCATTGCGCGCGCGGCACGAACTGCTGGTTGATCGCGCAGGCGATCGCCGCGCCCGGCTCGTAGCCACGCTGCTGCAGCAGGTCCTGCAGCGTGGCCGCATCGACGTCGACGCGCTGGCCGTTGAGTGAAATGTCCATCACGAAACCTCGTGAAGAAGCTGGTCGACGAGCGCCGGCGCGCACAGGAAACCATGGCGGTACAGCCCATTGATCTGCCACAGGTCCTCGTGCCGGCGCAGCGCGGGGCGGTGGTCGTCCGTGGTCGGCCGCAAGCCCACCGCCAGGCGCAGCACGCGCGCCTCGCCGAACGCCGGGTGCAGGCTGTACAGCGCGCTGCCGAGCTCCAGCATCGAGCGCAGCGTCATCGGCCCGTCGTCTTCCGACTCCAGCTCGGTGGCACCGACGACGAAGCGCTGCTGCGGCCGCGGCGCGATGTACAGCTGGTAGCGCGGGTGCATCAGGCGCACCGGCCGCTGCAGCTGCACGCCGTGGCATTCGACGGTGATCAGCTCGCCCCGCACGCCGCGCAGCCCGGGCCAGTCGCGCTTGGCGCCGACGCCGCGCGCGTCGATCACGAGGTCGGCGTCGCAGCGGCCTTGTGCGCGGTCGATGCCCTTGGCCTCCAGCGCGTGTACTGCGCACAGCTCGTGCCAGCGGCCACCGAGCTTGTCGATGGCCGCTGCGAGCGCGGCCATCAGCTCGTCGTTCGCGAGCTGACCTTCGCCGTCGAGGTAGAGGCCGCCATCGAAGCGGCCGGCCAGCGCCGGCTCCAGCTGCGCGAGGCGTTCGCCATCGATGGCCTGCAGCGCGCTGCGATGCGCCGCCGGCAGCTTGTGATGCAGCACGCGCGTGAAGTGCTCCAAGGTCGCGCGGTCCGGCGCATGCGCGACGACCAAGGTGCCGTCGCGGCGGTAGTAGACCTCGCGGCCGCTGTCGTCGCGCAACTGCTGCAGCCACTGCGGCCACAGCGCCATCGCGCGTTGCGCCTGCTCGAACACCACCTCGTCGGCCACCGCCAGCTCGGCCAGCGGCGACAGCATCGCCGCGGCGACCATCGCGGCCGAGCGCGTGTCGTCGCGTGCCGCGGCGTCGAACAGGTCGACCTGCCAGCCGCCGCGCAGCAGCCGCCACGCGAGCAATCGGCCCGCGAGTCCGGCGCCCGCGATCACCGCCTGCTTCATCGCTGGTTCACGAATAAATTTCGCCGCCATGCTCGCGGAACTCGCGCGCCTTGTCGTCCAGCGCGCGCTTGATCTCGATCACCTGCGCGCCCTGGCCTTGCGCCTTCGCGTACTCGCGCACCTCCTGCGTGATCTTCATCGAGCAGAACTTCGGGCCGCACATCGAGCAGAAGTGCGCCACCTTGGCGTTCTCCTTCGGCAGCGTCTCGTCGTGGTAGGCCATCGCGGTATCCGGGTCGATGGCCAGGCGGAACTGGTCTTCCCAGCGGAACTCGAAGCGCGCCTTCGACACCGC
>VBDL01000662.1 GCA_005884255.1 Betaproteobacteria bacterium
GTGCTGCTGTACGGGCCGCCGGGCACGGGCAAGACCGAGCTCGCGAAGGTCGCCGCACAGGCGGCTCAGCTCGAGCTCTACGAAGTGGAGTACGCCGACCGCGACGGCAATTCGCTCTCCGGCCGTGACCGCTATCGCTCGCTGCAGATCAGCCAGGTGTTCCTGAAGGGTGGGCAGAACGTCGCGCTGCTGTTCGACGAGGTCGAGGATGTGTTCCCGCCGATCTCCACCGACACCGCGCAGCTGATGGCGCGCCTGGAAACGGGCGACGGCATGCCCAGCGGCAGCGTCAGCGGCAAGGCCTGGGTCAACCAGATCCTCGAGACCAACCCGGTGCCGGTGATCTGGGTCACCAACCGCATCGAGCAGATCGACCCGGCGTTCCGCCGCCGCTTCCAGTACCACCTGGAGCTGAAGTCGCCGCCGCCGGGTGCGCGCGAGGCGCTGGTCACGCGCGCGCTGTCGGGTGTGCAGGTCAGCGACGGCTTTGCCGCGCGGCTGGCCGAGCGGCGCGGGTTGACGCCGGCGCAGATCCGCACCGCGGTACGCTTTGCCAAGCTTGCGGGCCACGAAGGCGAGGTCGAGGCGCTGATCGAGCGCCAGCTGAGCAACGCCGACCGCGCGCTCGGCGCTGCCGCCGGCGAGCGCGGCGCGCGCCGCGTCGTGACGCGCTACGACCTCACGCTGCTGAATGTCGAGACGCGCTTCGCCATTCCCGCGGTGATCGAGGCGCTGCGCCGCCGCGGCCACGGCTGCCTGTGCTTCTACGGGCAGCCGGGCAGCGGCAAGACGGCGCTGGCGGAGCACATCGCGCAGGCGCTGCAGCGGCCGCTGATGGTGCGCCAGGCGAGCGACGTGATGAGCAAGTACGTCGGCGAGACCGAGGCCAACATGGCGCGCATGTTCGAGGACGCCGAGAGCGAGAACGCGGTGCTGCTGCTCGACGAGGCCGACAGCTTCCTGCGCAGCCGGCGCATGGCCGAGCGCAACTACGAGGTCAGCGAGGTCAACGAGATGCTGGCCGGCATGGAGCGCTTCGCCGGCATCTTCGTCTGCACCACCAACCTGTTCGACGAGATCGACGAGGCGGCGCTGCGCCGCTTCACGTTCAAGGTCCACTTCCTGGCGCTGACGCCTGAGCAGCGCGAGCGCATGTTCATCGTCGAGGCGCTGGATGGCGATGCGGCCAAGCTCGACGCCGAGCAGCGCGAGCGCCTGGCGCGGCTCGACCAGCTCACGCCGGGCGACTTCGCCGCGGTGAAGCGCCAGGTCGACCTGCTCGGCGTGGCCTTCACGCCCGACGAGTTCCTGTCGCAGCTCGAGGGCGAGCACCGCGTCAAACCCGAGGTGCGCGCGAGGCGAAGCATCGGCTTCCTACAATCGGGGGCATGAGCCCCGTTCAGTACACCCGCGCTGCCCGCCTGCCCGAGATCCTGCGCCAGCGCATCGTCATCATCGACGGTGCGATGGGCACGATGATCCAGCGCTACAAGCTCACGGAAGCCGACTACCGCGGCGAGCGCTTCAAGGAGCATGCGAAGGACTTGAAGGGCAACAACGAGCTGCTGCAGTTCTCGCGCCCCGACGTGCTGCGCGAGATCCACGCTGGCTATCTGGCCGCCGGCGCCGACCTGATCGAGACCAACACCTTCGGCGCGACCTCGATCGCGCAGGAAGACTATGGGCTGGCCGAGCACGCGCGCGAGATGAATGTAGAAGCCGCGCGCATCGCACGGGCGGTGGCCGACGAGTACTCGACGCCCGACAAGCCGCGCTTCGTGGCCGGCGCCTTGGGCCCGACGCCGCGCACCGCCAGCATCAGCCCCGACGTCAACGACCCCGGCGCGCGCAATGTGAGCTTCGACGCGCTGCGCGCGGCCTACCACGAGCAGGCCAGCGGCCTGCTCGAAGGCGGCGCGGACCTGTTCCTCGTCGAGACCATCTTCGACACGCTCAACGCGAAGGCCGCGATCTTCGCGCTCGACGAGCTGATGGAAGAGACCGGCGAGCGCCTGCCGGTGATCATCTCCGGCACGGTGACCGATGCGTCGGGCCGCATCCTGTCCGGCCAGACGGTCGGCGCGTTCTGGAACAGCGTGCGCCATGCCAAGCCGGTCGCCATCGGGCTGAACTGCGCCCTGGGCGCCGCGCTGATGCGACCCTACATCGAGGAGCTCGCCAAGGTCGCCGGCGACACCTTCATCAGCTGCTACCCGAACGCCGGCCTGCCCAACCCGATGAGCGACACCGGCTTCGACGAGACGCCCGAGGTCACCGGTGCGCGGATGGAGGAGTGCGCGAAGTCGGGTTTCTTGAACATCGCCGGTGGCTGTTGCGGCACCACGCCCGAGCACATCGCGGCGATCGCGCGGCGCGTCGGTGCGTACCGGCCTCGCGCCAAGCACGATCCTCTCTTCAGCAGCCTGTTGGCCGCCTAGCGCCTTCAGTGTGCCGGGGGTGCGGGTGGCGGCGGCAGCTTGCTGTCCTCGAGCTTGTCGATGACCGACTGACCGGGCACCAGCCTCAGCGCCA
>VBDL01000663.1 GCA_005884255.1 Betaproteobacteria bacterium
GACAGGCGCCCCGCCGCGTTGATGCGCGGCCCGAGCGCGAAGCCGATGTCGAAGCCGCTGGCGCGCCGCGCGTCGCGCCCCGCGGCGCTGAACAGCGCGGCCACGCCGGGCTGCATCTTGCCGGCGCGAATGCGCTTCAAGCCCTGCGCGACGAGACGCCGGTTGTTGGCGTCGAGCCTGACCACGTCGGCCACGGTGCCGAGCGCCACCAGGTCGAGCAGCGCATCGAGCCGCGGCTGCGTCGCGGTGCTGAACACGCCGCGTTGTCGCAGCTCGCTGCGCAGCGCGAGCAGCACGTAAAACATCACGCCGACACCGGCCAGGTTCTTGCTGCCGAAGCCGCAACCCGGCTGGTTCGGGTTGACGATGACGTGGGCCTCGGGCAGCACGATCTCGTCGGCGACACGCGCCGGCAAATGGTGGTCGGTCACCAGCACCGCCAGCCCCATCGCGCGCGCGTGCGCCACGCCGGCCAGGCTAGCGATGCCGTTGTCCACCGTCAGCAGCAGTTGCGGCGTCTTCTGCAATGCGAGGTCGACGATCGCAGGCGTCAGGCCGTAGCCGTGCACCGCGCGGTCGGGCACCACATAGCTCAGGCTGTCGCGCGCAGCGCCGAGCATCGCGAGGCCGCGCAGCGCCACCGCGCAGGCGGTCGCGCCGTCGCAGTCGTAGTCGGCGACGACGCAGATGCGCCGGCCGGCGCCGATCGCATCGGCGAGCAACGTGGCCGCGGCGGCAGCACCGAGCAGTTCGTCGGGGGCGAGCAGCCGCGCGAGGCCATCGTCGAGCTCGTCGCCGGTGCGCACGCCGCGCGCGGCGAACAGCCGTGCGAGCAAGGGGTGCACGCCGGCCTGTTCCAGCGTCCAGGTCGCGCGCGGCGGCACGTCACGCAGCGTGATCGTCGGCGTGGTCATGACAGCCCCTCGTTTGCGGAATACCGCAACCGGTCCCCCGTGGGGACGAGCCCGGCTTGGGGCGGCCCGGCGCTCGGGCTCACAGCGCCTCCAGCATCACGTGGGGCGGCGCTGCCCGCCAGCTCCCGGTCGCCCGCTGCCACAGCGTTCGCGCGGCGCTGTCGTGGCGCTGCGCATGGCGCTCGCCGCACAGCGTGAGCGTCACCGGCTCGCCCTTGTGCGCCCGCGCGGCGAGCTCGGCCAAAGCCTGCGCATCGAGCGCGCGCCAGGCGTCGGCCCAGCCGGCCCAGTCTTCGGCGAGCAGCGGGGCGCGCAAGGAGTCGTCGACGCGAATGGTGTCGTTGCCGCGGGTCGGCTGCAAGCGGCCGCAACCGCTCAACCAGAAGGAGTTGACCGGCAGCTCGCCGCGCGCCTCGCGCGCGTCGTTGATCGGGTGGTTGTACAGCAGCATCTGGACCTCGTTTTGCAGGCGACGAATCAATCGCGCCTGCGGATGGTTGGGCAGCCACAGATCGACGTTGCGGCCGATCACCCGATCGATCGACGCGCAGGGCAGGTTGTCGAGCGTGTCGTGCGCGGCGTACCAGCGCGTCGCCGCGCCGAATGCGAGCGCGAAGCCTTCGCTCTCGAACAGCTCGCGCGCCGCGTCGAGCAGTTGGCGCGACTCGCTCTCGCCGAGCTCGAGCGCCGCCGGATCGGCGAGCGTGATGTGATCGCGACCGACATGCCAGTGCACGGGGGTCAGCAAGCCCCAGGCGCGGCCCTGCACCGCGATGCCGTCGGCGGCGGCCTGGCGCGCCGCCCATGGCAGCGCGCCGTCGGCACCGCGCAAGCCGAGCGCGTCGGCGAGTGCGCGCTCGTGCGGCGGGGTCAGCGTGTATTCGTCGGTGCCGACGCGCTCGGCCGGCGTGAGCCGGCGCAACAGGGCCTGCAGGTTCGGCAGCTGCAGGTCGCGAAGGGTGTGCGTGCTGGCCTCCGAGACGGCCGAGGCAAAGGGGATCAGCAAGTGCATGGGCGCGATTATCCGGGCGCGCGCCGGGCTGGGCACTATCGCGTGTGGAAGCGGATGCCCAGGTGGCGCTCCAGCAGCGCCAGCAACTGCGGCGCGCGAAACGGCTTGGTCACGAAGTCGGTGGCGCCGGCGTCGACGGCGTTGTCGCGATCTTCCTGCGTCGCGCTGGCCGAGATCGCGAGCACCGGGATGTTCTTCAGCGCCGGCATCGCGCGCAGCAGCCGGGTGGCGTCGAGGCCGTTCATCACCGGCATCACGTTGTCCATCAGGATCAGGTCGGGCAGCAGTGCCTGCGCGCGTTCAATGCCTTCGCGGCCGTTGTGCGCCTCGAAGGTCAGGAAGCCGAGCGGGCGCAGCAGGTCGACCAGCACCGAGCGGTTCTCGGCCACGTCGTCGACCACCAGCACCTTCTTGCGCGCGCCGTCGTAACC
>VBDL01000664.1 GCA_005884255.1 Betaproteobacteria bacterium
TCGCGCGGCTGGAGCTCGGCGCGATGATGGACACCGCCGGCGTCGGCATCGCCACCTTCGCCGAATCGCGCGGCTGGATGCGCAGCGTCGTGCCCGGCCCCGCGGCGGGCATCGCACCGTCCGCCGGGGCGGCCAGCGCGCTGCAAGCCATCAAGCGCGAACTGGTCGAGCCCGCGTCGCTGCCCGACTACGAGCGCCTGCAGCAGGCGCTGCGCAGCGGCGAGCGCGCCGAGGTGCGCTATGCGGTGCGTCACCCCGCGCTCGGCTTGCGCTGGCTGCTCACGCGCGTCGAGCCGGGGCAACTCTCGCCGGGCCAGCGCACCACGTCGGTCGTCACGCTGGACGTCACCGAGCAGCAGCTCTCGCGCCAGCGCAATGTGCAGCTGCTCGGCGAGCGCGACCTGATGTTCAGCTTGTCCGAGGTGGGCATCGCCTACCTGCGCGACGGGCGCATCGTGCGCGCCAACGACGCGATGGCCGAGCTCACCGGCTACAGCGTGGCCGAGCTCGCGCAGCTGGAAGACGCGCTGCTGTTCGAGGACCGCGCCGCCTACCTCGCCTGCGCGGCGCAAGAGGCCGCGATGGTCGAGCGCGAAGGGCGCAGCCGCCTCGAGCGGCCGCTGCGCCGGCGCGATGGCTCGCTGCTGTGGGTGCAGGCGAGCAAGCGCCTGGTCGACGAAGCCGACGCGAGCGCCGGCCTGATCTGCGCCTACGTCAACATCGACGAGCGCCGCCGCGCCGAGGCCTCGCTGCAGCGCCAGACCGAGCGCACGCGCGCCATTCTCGACTCGGTGCTGGTGGGCATCGTCACCGTGGGCCGGCAGGGCATCGAATGGATGAACCGCTCGGCGCGCCGCATGTTCGCCGGCGACCTGGCCGATTTCGTCGGCGAGCCGATCGCCACCGTGGCCACGCCGGAAGACGACCATCCGCTGCGCCGCACGCACTACCTCGACACCTTGCCCGAAGGCCAGGCCGAATCCTTCGAGTGCCGTTTGCGCGCGCGCGACGGGCGCGAGTTCTGGGTCGTCGGCAACGCGGTGGTCACCGGCCACGAGGCCGAGCGCCAGCTCACCTTCGCGCTGCTCGACATCGAGCGCCGCCGCCAGGCCGAGCTCGCGATCAGCGAGCAGCGCGACGCCGAGGCGGCGCGGCTGCACGAAGCCGTTGCGCAGCGCGATCGCCTCGTGAAGGAAGTGCATCACCGCATCAAGAACAACCTGCAGGGCGTGGCCGGCCTGCTGCAGCAAGTGGCGCTGCGCCGGCCCGAGGTCAAGGGCGTGATCGGCGAGGCGGTGAGCCAGGTGCAGGCGATCGCGCAGGTCTATGGCCTGCAGGTGCGCGCGGCCGGGCCACTGCGGCTGGGCGCACTGGTGCAGGGCATCGCCGGCTCGCTGTCGCGCAGCGCCGGCCGCACCATCGCGCTGCAGGTGCAGGGCGAAGACAGCGCACCGTGGACCTTGTCGGAGGCCGATTCGATCCCCATCGCGCTGACCGTCAACGAGCTGCTCGGCAATGCGATCAAGCATGCCGAGGGCGACGCGGCCGAAGTCCACTGAAGTGTCGAATGCGGCGAGGCCGACGTGAGGATCGTGATCACCAATCCGGGGCGGCTGCCCGAGGGCTTCGATGTCGCGGCGGTGCGCAGCGGCGTCTCCGGCCTCGGCCTGGTGCGTGCGCTGCTGCCGCGCCGCCACGCGAGCCTCACGCTGCGGCAGAGCGGCGACGAGGTGGTGGCCTGCATCGGGCTCGCGCCCCCCGGCGTTACGCGCGTCATCGCGGCGGCGTGACATCTTCACGCTGGCAGCGTGCCGGTGCATGGCGGACAATCGATGCTCGCTCTGGGGAAGGCCGTGGCCGCAAAAGGAAAAATACTCGTGGTCGACGACGACCGGCTG
>VBDL01000665.1 GCA_005884255.1 Betaproteobacteria bacterium
GGATCTTGCGGCCGGTCATCGGGTCGACATCGCCCGCCTTGAGGCCGGACTGCATGTGCCGGCGCGTGGCCTCTTCGCCTTCGGCGACGCTTTGCGGCAGTGCACCGGCCGGGCCCGATGCGGCTGCCGGCGCTGCGGCGGCCGGCGTGCCGTTCAGGCCGTGCTTCATGCCGGCCCAATACAAGCCATAGCCAGCGCCTTTCTCCGTGGTGCCGTGAGCGGCAGGGATGAGGTAGTTCAGCTGAGCCCACAGGCGCGCGCCCTCCAGCTCCAGCCTCAGTCGCTCCATGCGCGTATCGATCTCGGCGCGGCGCGCTTCGAGCACAGTGGCCAACGAGCCGCTGCCGCCGCGATAGGCGGCCAGCGCGGCACGCGTGCGCTCGCCGGCCAGCGGCAGCAGCGCGCTGTCGTAGGCGCCCAGGCGCTCGCGGCTGCTGCGCCACTGCTGCAGCATGGCCTGCGCCTCGGCGACATGCATGCGCGTCTCTTCCTCGCGCTGCGCCCGCATCTGCTCCACCAGCGCCAGCTTGGCGGCGAGCTCACGGTCCTGGCGGTTCTTCCGGTCCCACGGCAGCGGCAGCGAGACGTTGAGCGACACCATGTTCGAGTAGGCGGGCCCGCGCTGGCTGTACATCACTTCCACGCTCACGTCGGGCTGCCTGTTCGCGCGTGCCGCATCGGCGTCGGCCTGCGCGGCGGCCTCCTGCCTGAGCATCACGGCGATCTGCGGATGGTGCGCGATCTGCGTTTCGAGCTCGTCGATGCGCAGTCGCACGGCGTCGAGTGGCGGCGGGGTGCCCAGCGGCTCATCGATGGTTGAGCCGATCCAGCGCGCGAGCTGCGTGCGGGCGGTCGCCACGTCGCGCTGCGTGGCCGCGATGCGGTCGTCGATCTGCGCCACGGCCGAACGCGCGGCGAACACGTCGGCCTGCGTACCGCGCGCGCCGCGGTAGGCCGCGTCGGCGGCCTCGATCTGCAGCCGCGCTTCATCGCGCTGCGCCGTCAACACATCGCGCAGACGCTGCTGGTAGTGCAGGTCGAGCCAGGCCAGCGCGGTGTCGCGCTGCAGGTTGGCCAGCGCCACCTGCCGGCTGGCCTCGGCGGCTTGCGCCTCCTGCTCGAAGCGCGCGGCGCGCGCCTTGCGCTTGTCGGCCCGCGTGAATTCCTGCATCAGGCCGATCGAGCGCATCGTCATGAAGTCGCTGGTCAGGCTGAGGCGGTCGGGGCCGTTGATCGGCAGATTGTTGATGCCGGCCTTCAGCACCGGATCGGGCCGCTGGCCGGCAGCGACCGCCATCTCGCGCGCCGCGGTGGCCGCGGCGTCTTGCGCCGGCAGCTGGCGTGAGCGTTGCTGCGCCAGGCGCAGTGCATCGTCGAGGCTCAGCGGCGCTGCGTGAGCCTGCAGGGCCGCCGCGGCCAGCAACAGCGGCGCGGCGGCATATCGAAGGGAAACGAAATCCATGAAATCTCCAGACCACGATGAGGGGCCAGCCTGCGGCGGCGCTTCAGGCCGCTGCAGGCGCACTCGTGCGTCAGGAGATCAAATGCGCAGAACGCAGTAGAGGATCGCGTGCGGCGGTGGCGCCGCGTCGAGCAGCGGATTGGCCGACGGCAAAGGCCGGGTGGCGCCGTCTGCGTCGTCGCTTGCCGGCAGCATGTACAGCAGCGCAGGCAGCGGCGCGATCGCCACTGGCATCGGCGCGGTGTCGCTGCTCTGCTGCCCGAAGTGGCAGTGCTCGGCGCACAGGTTCGCGGCGTCGCGGTCCATCTGGTCGCAACCGGCGGGCATCGCGCGGGTCTCGGCGGCCTGCGAGGTACCCTGCCCCAAGCCCGGGCAGGCATAGCCCGCCACTGCCAGCTGCGCGAACAGGAACACGCCGATCAGCACGCGGCAGATCGAGCGGCTCAGGGCGCGAGGCAGGCTCATGGCGGGCATTCTAGTTGCGGACCTCAATGCGCGCCTGCGCTACTTCGCCGCCTCGATCTCGGTGACGACAATCGCACCGCCCACGCGCTCCGCGTGGAAGCGCACCTTGTCGCCGGCTTTGACCTTGTCGAGCATCGCCGGGTCTTTCACCTGGAACACCATCGTCATGGCCGGCATCTCGAGGTTCTTGATCTCGCCATGCTTGAGCGTGATCTTCTTCGTCTGCAAATCCACTTTGCGCACTTCGCCATCGGCCATGTCGGTGCCGGCCCAGGCGGCGGAGACCGCCAGCAGGGCGGCGAACGAAACGGACAGCAGTTTCTTCATGTGGGTGCTCCTTGGGGTTCAGTGCTTGGCGGCCACGCTGATCGCGCCCTTCATGCCGGCGTCGTAGTGGCCGGGCTGCAGGCAGGCGAAGTCGACCCTGCCCGCCTTGGTGAAGCGCCAGATCACGTCGCCGGTCTTGCCCGGTGCGACGGTGACCATGTTCGGGTCCGCATGCTCCATCTCGGGGAACTTCTTCATGACCTCGTAGTGCTCCTTCAGTTCCTTCTCGGTGCCGAGCACGAACTCGTGC
>VBDL01000666.1:0-398 GCA_005884255.1 Betaproteobacteria bacterium
CCGCGCGTGCCGTCGACGTCGGAATAGCGGCCGAGCGCGTCGCAATGCCACACATCGACCAGCACGCCGGCCAGCGGGCGGCAGGCGCTGCCGTCGACGCGCGAGACGGCGAAGCTCAAGTGCAGCGGCACGCCGGGGCTGAGTGCAGCGCTGCCGGGATCGCTGCGGATATCGGAGCGCTGCAGTGCCTCGTCGATGAAATACGGGCCTTCGGTCTGTTGCGGGCGCGCGATGCACGATGGCAACGCGCCCTGCGCCTGGCCGCGGCCAGCCCAGGCGCCGACGAGGGCGGCGGTGATGAGGCGAACGAGCTGGCGGCGCTGCATCGCAGCACTCTAGTGCCCGAGCAATCGCTCGCGCAAGTCGAGGATGCTGGCGATGCGGTCCGCCGCCGGCAC
>VBDL01000666.1:455-2134 GCA_005884255.1 Betaproteobacteria bacterium
GCACTGCTCTTGCTGCCGCCCGAGCAGGCCAGCGCATGCTCGAAGATCGCCGCCGCCGGCTTGCGCTTGCCGTGCGCCACCGACAGCACCACCTGGCTGAAGTGGCCGTCGACACCCATCGCGCGCAGCTGGCCCGGCACCAGGTCGTGGTCGTTGGTGTTGCTCACCAGCACCAGCGTGTAGCGGCGCGACAGGTCGGCGATGAGCCGCGGCACGCCGTCGATGGGCCCCAGGCCCTGGCTCCATTCGTCGAGGTAGTGCTGCTGGTAGCCCGTCACCCACTCGGCGCGCGGCGCGCAGCCCAGCGCCTCGGCGAGGAAACGCTCGATGACGGCGGGCATCGCGAACTCGTCGTGCGCGGGCGGCGTGGCGCGCTCGAAGGTCGTCCACGTGGCATCCCACAGCGCGAGGAACTCGTCGTAGCCGAGCGCGCAGCCGCAGTCGCGCTGCAGGAAGCCATGCGTGCGCGCGAAACCCTGCACGCGGCGGCTGGCGTCGTAGTCGACCAGCGTGCCGAAGAAGTCGATCAGGACATGCGTGACCGGTGGCGTCATGCGGCCCAGTGTGCCGCAGCGCGAGGTGCGGCTTCAAGCATCGCGCAGCATCGCTTGCAGCTTGCCCACGGTGGCCCAGTTGCGCATGGTCGCGCGCTCGCCCAGCGCCCGCGTCATCGCCTGCGCGAGCTTGCTCTCGATGATGCCGGCCGGGCACCACAGATAGGCCGCCTGCTTGCCGATGGCCAGCGCTTCGGGGGACCAGTCGACCGCGCCCAGCTCGGCCAGCGCCGACAACGCCGCCGGCTGCTGCGTGAAGACGATGAGCAAGCGTGACGGATCCGCCGCCACATCCAGCAGCGGGTTCGCGCGCACGATCGCATCGAGCTCGCGACGCGACTTGACGATCACTTCGGCAGCCACATCCAGCTCGGATTGCAGCGCCGCCCTGAGGCGCCCGGCCAGCGCCGCGGGGGTGCCGGAGGGCGCATCGAACACGACATTGCCGCTGTTGAGCAGCGTGCGCACCTGCGCATGGCCGAGCGATGTGAACAGCGCCCGCAGGTCGGCCATGGCCACCCGCTTGGCCCGGCCGACGTTGATGCCGCGCAGCAGTGCGACGTGGCGCTCAGGCATTGCCGCGGGCCTCCGCGGCCCCCGGCACGGCCCGATAGTGCGAGACCACCGGGAACGGATCGTAGAAGTGATGAAGCAGCCGCTTCCAGGCCTGGTACTCGGCCGACCGGCGAAAGCCGACTTCGTGCGCCTCGAGCGACTGCCAACGAACCAGCAGAACGTACTCGTGCGGCCGCTCGATGCAGCGCTGCAGCTCATGCGACACGTAGCCCGGCATCGACGCAATGATGCGCTGGGCCTCGAGGAACGCCGCTTCGAAGGCGGCCTCCTGGCCGAGGCGAATCTGCAGCGGAGCGACTTCGAGGATCATGGGTCTATCCCTCCAATCCATGTTTGGCGACCAGGCGAACGACCGTGTTCCAGGCGCGCGTCGTGGCCGGCAAGGCCAGCGTCTTCTCGACGAAGGCGTTGGGGCTGCCCGGGCTTTTCGCCAGCTTGTGCGCAACGCACAGTGCCTCGGAGCCGGTGAATTGAATCAGCTCCACGTCCCCACGAGGCGATGACGGCGGCAGGCCGCGAGCAGCGACGACGTCATCATGCAGGAAGGTG
>VBDL01000667.1 GCA_005884255.1 Betaproteobacteria bacterium
GAAGTCGAAGCGCGTGCGCTCGGCGTTGACCAGCGAGCCCTTCTGCTGCACGTGCGAGCCGAGCACTTCGCGCAAGGCCTTGTGCATCAGGTGCGTGGCGCTGTGGTTGCGCACGGTCTTCGCACGCTGCTCGCCGTCGACCTTGGCGTTCAGTGCATCGCCGACTTTGACCTCGCCTTCGACGACGCGCCCGTGGTGGCCGAACACGTCGGCCTGGATCTTCTGCGTGTCTTCGCACCGCTTTCGGCGTAGAACGGCGTGTTGTCGAGCACGATGACGGCGTCGTCGCCGGCCTTCGCGCTTTGCACCGCGCTGCCGTCGACGTACACCGCCGTGACCTTGGCGCCTTCCTGCGCCAGCGTCTCGTAGCCGTGGAAGGTGGTCGGCGTGCCCTTGTACTCGAGGCCCGCGGCCATCTTGAACTTGCCCGCGGCGCGCGCCTGCTCGCGCTGGCGGTTCATCGCCGCATCGAAGCCGGCGCCGTCGACCGTCACGCCGCGCTCGCGGCAGACGTCGGCGGTCAGGTCCAGCGGAAAGCCGAAGGTGTCGTGCAACTTGAAGGCGAGTTCGCCGTCGAGCTGCTTCGTACCGCCGGCGAGCGCCGCTTCGAGGATCTCCATGCCGTTGGCGATGGTCTGGAAGAAGCGCTCTTCTTCCGCCTTCAGTACCTCGGTGACACGCTTCTCGGCCTGGCGCAGCTCGGGGTAGGCCTCGCCCATCTGCGTGACCAGCTCGGCCACCAGCTTGTGGAAGAACGGCGTGCGCGCGCCCAGCTTGTAGCCGTGGCGAATGGCGCGGCGCGTGATCCGGCGCAGCACGTAGCCGCGGCCTTCGTTGCCGGGAATCACGCCATCGGTGACCGTGAACGCGCAGGCGCGGATGTGGTCGGCGATGACCTTGAGGCTTGGGCTGTCCTTGTCACAGTCTTTGGCGCCGGCCCCGTCGACCGCCTTCTTCGCCGCCGCCAGCAGCGCGACGAAAAGGTCGATCTCGTAGTTCGAATGCACGCCCTGCAATACAGCGGTCACGCGCTCCAGCCCCATGCCGGTGTCCACGCTCGGCTTCGGGAGCTTGTGCATCACGCCCGCCTCGTCGCGGTTGAACTGCATGAACACGTTGTTCCAGATCTCGATGTAGCGGTCGCCATCTTCGTCCGGCGAGCCGGGCGGGCCGCCGGCGATTTCCGGGCCGTGATCGTAGAAGATCTCGGTGCACGGGCCGCAGGGGCCGGTGTCGCCCATCATCCAGAAGTTGTCGGATGCGTAGCGCGCGCCCTTGTTGTCGCCGATGCGGATCACGCGCTCGGCGGGCACGCCGATCTCCTTGTGCCAGATGTCGTAGGCCTCGTCGTCCTCGGCATACACCGTAACCCAGAGCTTGTCCTTCGGCAGCTTGAAGTGCTCGGTGAGCAGCTCCCACGCGTAGTGGATCGCGTCCTTCTTGAAGTAGTCGCCGAAGCTGAAGTTGCCCAGCATCTCGAAGAAGGTGTGGTGGCGCGCCGTGTAGCCCACATTCTCGAGGTCGTTGTGCTTGCCGCCGGCGCGGATGCACTTCTGCGCCGTGGTGGCGCGCGTGTAGGGCCGCTTGTCGAAGCCGAGGAACACGTCCTTGAACTGGTTCATCCCGGCGTTGGTGAACAGCAGCGTCGGGTCGTCGCCGGGCACCACGGGGCTGGAGGCAACGATGGCGTGGCCCTTCGATTCGAAGAACTTCAGGAAGGTTTGGCGGATCTCGGAGGCTTTCATCCGGTGCTCTCGTTGGGCGCGGCCCAAGTGCTTGATTCGGCGGAACTTTTAATTATGCCGCGGCGCTCTGCGCCTGCTGGGCGATCTGCTGGCCGAGGAAGGCGTACAGCCGCTCATCATCGCTGAAGGCGACGTTGAAGCGCAGCCAGCCGGTCGGGTGCGGCTCGACGAGGAAGAGCTGCCCCGGCCCGAGCATGATGCCGTCCGCGGCCGCCAGCTTCGACAGCTCGGCGCTGTCGGTCAGGTCCGGGTGGCGCGCCCACAGGTACATGCCGGCCTTCGGCTCGTGGAAGAGCTCGAAGCCGAGGTCGACGAGCCGTGCCGACACCCCGCCATGCGCCTCCGCCAGGCGGTCGCGCAGCGACTTCAGGTGCTTGCGCCAGCGCCCTTCGGTCAGTGCGCCGAAAGCCAGGCGCTCGGTCAGGTCCGACGACGTCAGCCCCGACACCATCTTCAGCTGCGCCAGGCTGTCCAGCAGGTCCGGCCGCGCGACGAGGTAGCCGACGCGGAGGTTCGGCGAAATCGTCTTCGAGAAGCTGCCGATGTGCACCACACGCTTGAGCTGGTCGAGGCTGGCCAGCGACGGCCGCGGCTCGGGGTCGAGATCGGCGTAGATGTCGTTCTCCACCAGCGTCAGCTCGTGCGCCTCGGCCAGCTGCAGC
>VBDL01000668.1 GCA_005884255.1 Betaproteobacteria bacterium
CAGCTCACGCTGAAGCTCGTGGCTGCCTTGCAGGCCAAGGCCAACGGCGGCGCACTGTTGCCCGCGGGCGTTGCGCTCAACATCAACTTTCCCAAGTTCGACGCCGGCGCTTCGACGGCGCTGCCATGGGCCTTCGCGCGTCACGGCAGCTACGACTACCTGACGCTGAAGTTCGTCAGCGATCTGTCCCAGGACCCGGTGGCGCAATCGTTCGGCCTCGGCAGCTACGCCTATCCCGGCCTGACGTTCAACTTCACCACCGCGGCGCCCACCGCCGCACAGGCCGAAGACGAGGCCGCGCTCAACGCGGCCGGCAAGGTGGCCGTCACCGCGATGCAGGTCGGCTACGAAGCGCGCACCGCCACGCAGCAATGGCTGCGCCTGCGGCTGCGCAGCCTGTTCGCGCAGTGAAGGAGTCGAGCATGAAGCAACGATTTCCTGCGCTGGCGGCGGCCCTCTGCGGCCTGGCCTTGGCCGCTTGCGGCGGCGACGATCCCCACGTGACGGTGCCCGAGGCGCCGCCGGGCGTCTACCTGGTGGCCACGGGCAGCGAGGATGCCCTGCCCAGTGGCCACTACTACGTCGGCGAAGACGGCTCGGCGACGCTCGCCATCGAGGGCACCGCGGGCGCCGGCCTGATGCGCCTCTTCAAGCACGCCGCCGGCGGCCGCTGGCCCGGCTCCCCGGCCGGTGTGTTCCGTGCGACGCTCTCGACTTCCCAGTGCCCCGGCGTCCCCGCTCGCTTGAGCGGCGTGCTGATCAGCCACCCGGACGCGGTCGCGCAAGCTTTCCGGTTGCTGCTCGACGCCGATGGCAGCGTCTATGACTGGTGGGCCTACACCGATTGACGTTGGCCTGAGGCCGGGGTGGCATGTCAGACGCCCAAGTACTGGTGAACGATCTCGGGCTGCGCCCGCAGTGCCGTGGAGTCGCCCTGCCAGACGATGCGGCCCTTCTCGATGACGTAGTGCCGGTCGGCCAGTCGCAGCAGGTGGCCGATGTTCTTGTCGATCACGATCTGCGACAGACCCTCGCGCTTGAGCTCCTGCAGCGTGTGCCAGATCTCCTCGCGCACCACCGGCGCCAGGCCTTCGGTGGCTTCGTCGAGCACGAGCAGCCGCGGGTTGGTCATCAGCGCGCGGCCGATCGCCAGCATCTGCTGCTCGCCGCCCGAGAGCTGCCAGCCGAGGTTGCTGCGCCGCTCCTTCAGCCGGGGGAAGAAGCCGTAGATGCGCTCCAGCGTCCAGGGTCGCGTGCCGTTGTGGCGTGCGTCGCGCGCGGTCGCGATCAGGTTCTCCTCGACCGTCAGCTGCGTGAAGATCTGGCGGCCTTCGGGCACCAGCGCGAGCCCGCGCCGCGCGATGCGGTGCGACGCCTCGCCGCAGACTTGCAGCCCGCCCACGAAGATGCGGCCGGCGCTGGCGGCCAGCATGCCGAACAGGCACTTCACCGTCGTCGAGCGACCCATGCCGTTGCGCCCCAGCAGCGTCACGACCTGGCCCGGCTCGACGTCGAACGACACATCGAACAGCACCTGCGCACGCCCGTAGCCCGCCTGCAGCTGCTGCACCGAAAGGAATGCACTCATCGCGCGCCCTCGCCTTCCGGCGTTTCCTCGCCGAGGTACACCGCGCGCACATCGGGGTGGTTGCGGATCTCGTCCGGCGTGCCGGTGCACATCACGCGGCCGTATACCAGCACGCTGATGCGGTCGGCCAGCGCGAACACGGCGTCCATGTCGTGCTCGACGAGAAGAATCGTGTAGCGGCGCTTCAGGCCCCTCAGCAGATCGATCACCGCTGCCGACTCTTGCACGCTCATTCCGGCCATCGGCTCGTCGAGCAGCAGGAATTTCGGCTGCGCTGCGAGCCCCATCGCCAGCTCGAGCTGGCGCCGCTCGCCGTACCCCAGCTCGCCGGCTGCCACGTGGCCTCGCTGTGCGAGACCGGCGGCGGCGAGCGCCTCCTCGGCCGCCGTGCGGGCGCGCCGGTTGGCCAGCATCGGCTGCCAGAAGCGCATCGCATGCTCCCGCGCGCCAAGGGCCGCCAGCGTCGCGTTCTCGAGCACGCTGAAGGCCTCGAAGATCGACGTGATCTGGTAGGAGCGCAATAGCCCGCGCCGCGCACGCTGATGGACCGGCAAGGCCGTCACGTCCGCCTCGCCGAAGCGGATCGCTCCCTCGTCGGCGGGCAGCTCGCCGCTGAGCTGGTTGATGAGGGTCGTCTTGCCGGCGCCGTTGGGCCCGATCACCGCGTGCAGCTCGCCGGCCTCGATGTCGAG
>VBDL01000644.1 GCA_005884255.1 Betaproteobacteria bacterium
CCTCTTCGGCGCCCAGCATGCGCGCAGAGAAGGCCAGCTCCTTGGCACGCGCCACGCCCAGGTGGCGCACCAGGAACCAGGCACCCCCCGCGTCCGGCGGCAGGGCGATCTTTCGCTGGATCTGCGAGAAGCGGGTGGTCTCTGAGGCGACGATCAGGTCGCTCGCCAGCGCCATCGAGAAGCCCATGCCGACCGCCACGCCGCGCGTCGCGCAGATCAGCGGCTTTTGCACGCGGGCGATGGCGCGGATCACCTTGTGCATGTGGCGCGCGCGCAGGAACGAGCCGTTCAGCCCGCCCATGCCCATCTCGCCGATGTCGGCGCCGGCGCAGAAGTCGCTGCCGGCGCCGGTGAGCACGACGGCGCGGATCTCGGGCGTGTCGTTGATGCGCTCGCAGGCGTCGGCCAGCGCATCGCGCATCGCCAGCAGCATCGCGTTCTTCTTCTCGGGCCGGTTGATCGTGACGATGCCGACGGCGCCGTCGAGGGTGAGTTCGATGGACACGGTGTGAGGGTCCTAACATAGATAACCAGGTTATCGTAGTTGGACGAGCGCCATACCGCCTCAGGGAAGTCCCTACGTATACAACCTAGTTAACTACGTTAGCATACCCAAACCATGCCGATCCCGGGCCAGATCATCGAGCGCAACGCGCGCCACTTCCCGCAGCGGCCCGCGCTGGTGTGCGGCCCGCGCCGGCTCAGCCATGCCGAGTACGCCTTGCGCGTGAGGCAGCTCGCCGCCGCGCTGGTGGGCTTAAGCCTCGGCCGCGGCGAGCGCGCGTCGATCCTCGCGATGAACTGCACCGAGTACCTCGAGCTCTACGGCGCGGCCGAATGGGCCGGCTTCGTGCTCAACACGGTCAACTGGCGCCTCGCGCCGGCCGAAGTGGCGTGGATCATCGCCGATGTGCAGCCGCGCGTGCTGGTCTTCGAGGCGCAGTACGCGGCGCTGGTCGATGCACTGCGCCCGCAGCTGCCCGGTGTCGCGCATTGGGTCTGCATCGGCACCGGCGCGGAGTGCCCCGCGTGGGCGCTGCACTACGAAACGCTGCTCGCCGGCGGCGACCCGGCCGGGCCGGCGCAGCGCGCGCAGCCCGACGACGCGCTGTGCATCATCTACACCAGCGGCACCACCGGCCGGCCCAAGGGCGTGGTGCAGGGGCATCGCGCGCACGCGAGCCTGTCGGAGATCCTGTCCGGCGAACTGCGGCTGGGCGGTGACGATCGCCTGCTGGCCATCGCGCCGCTGTTCCACATCGGCGCGCGCAGCCTCGCGTCGGCGGCGCACTGGCGCGGCGGTGCGGTGGTGCTGCATCGCGGCTTCGACGCCGACGATGTCATTCGCACCATCGAGCGCGAGCGCATCACGGCCGTGCACCTCGTGCCGACGATGGTGGCCGCGATCCTCGATTCACCCCGCCTGCGCGACCACGACCTGTCCAGCCTGCGCATGCTGATGTACGCCGCCGCGCCGATGCCGCTGCCGCTGCTGAAGCGTGCGCTGGCCGCGTTCGGGCCCATCCTCGTCAACGGCTATGGCCAGACGGAAATCAACCTGCCGACGCTGCTGCATGCGTGGCAGCACCGCCCCGACGGCACGCCCGACGACGTGAAGCGCCTCGTGTCCGTCGGCCAGCCGCACCCGCGTTGCGAGCTGCGCATCGTCGCCGACGACGGCAGCGAATGCGCGCCCGGCGCGCCGGGCGAGGTGCTGGCGCGATCCGACACCGCGATGAGCGGCTACTGGAAGCAGCCCGATGCCACGGCCCAGACAGTGCGCGACGGCTGGGTGCACACCGGCGACGTCGGCTACCTCGACGACGAAGGCTTCCTGTTCCTCGTCGATCGCAAGAAGGACATGATCATCTCCGGTGGCGAGAACGTCTACAGCCGCGAGGTGGAGCAGGCGTTGCTCGAGCACTCCGCCGTGCGCGACGCCGCGGTCATCGGCGTGCCCGATGCGTACTGGGGCGAGGCGGTCAAGGCGGTGGTGGTGCTGCAGGCCGGTGCGCGTCCCGATCGCGAGGCGCTGATCGCGCACGTGCGCGGCCTCATCGCGTCGTACAAGTGCCCGAAGTCGGTGAGCTTCGTCGATGCGCTGCCGATGCTCACGACCGGCAAGGTGGACAAGCGCGCGCTGCGCGCGCGGCTCGCCGATGTGGCGAAGGACTGAGCTGATGTCATTCGCTTTCCACCCTGTCGAGCTGCCATCTGGCACCGCCGCGCTGCGCGCCGAGGTGCGCGAGTTCCTGAGCGCCGAGGCGGCCGGCCTGCCGGCCGAGCGCCGCGCCAACTGCTGGTCGGTGTTCGATGCCGCCTTCAGCCGCAAGCTGGCCGCACGCGGCTGGATCGGCATGACCTGGCCGCGCCGCGACGGCGGCGGCGAGCGCAGCGCGCTGGAGCGCTACGTGGTGCTCGAGGAACTGCTTGCCGCCGGTGCGCCGGTGGGCGCGCACTGGATCGCCGATCGCCAGAGCGGCCCCGCGCTGCTGCGCTACGGCAGCGACGCGCAGCGCGAGCG
>VBDL01000645.1 GCA_005884255.1 Betaproteobacteria bacterium
AGGACGCGCGGCTTTCAGACGCGTACGCAGCCCGCTGCCGATGCCTCCGAGACCAAGCTGCTGGTCCGCCGCGGCCCGATCGAAGTGAAGATTGAGTCAACTTCGTCATGCGCGGCACGGTCCACCCTGTTCGCCGCGCCCAGCTGCTGCCCGGCGCCCGCGATACCCTGATGGCCGATCTCGAGATCCCCGTGGTATCGCTCGAGGATGTCTACGGCGGCAAGCTGGTCGCTGCGATGGACCGGCAGCACCCGCGCGATCTGTTCGACGTGATGCAACTCTTGGCCCATGAAGACATCACGCCGGGGATTCGCCACGCGTTTGTCATCTACCTTGCGAGTCACAACCGGCCCGTCCACGAAGTCTTGTTCCCGGTTCCACGCGACATTGCGTAGGAGTACGAGCGCACCTTCCACGGCATGACGGCGGAGCCGGTGGCGTTGGACGATCTGCTCGACACGCGTGATCGCATGATGCGTGAGCTGCAAAGGACGCTGGACCCGAACGAGCGACGATTCCTTCTCACGCTGGTAGCGAACCAACCCGATTGGTCGCTGCTGAAGATCCCTCGCGCGCAAGAGCTGCCCGGCGTTCGCTGGAAGCTTCACAACCTGGGGCAACTTCAGAAAGCCAATCCGAAGAAGTTTGCCGAGCAGTCGGCAACACTGACGAGGCTGTTGGAGTCCTAGGCAAACGATGGGTGCAGTCCCAACAACCTCCCCCTCGCTGTTGAGGCCCGCCTCCTGCCCTGCCCTCTGGACTCCGCAGGAATACCGGCGTGACAGGCCTGTACTCGGAGCGAGCATTCATGCGGGTTTGCTGTGCCCCGAGCCTCCAAAATCACGTCAACTACGTACAGCAACGACGCCGCGTGCGCAGATTCGATTCCAAAATTCTGCGACCGCACTCGGTTCTCCGAGCATTCCAATGGGCAAACGCTTCCTGAAGACCAAAGGCCTCTCAGCAGGACCATGCCGACCGGCATTTCCAGGCTTTGGGCCTCCTGAGAGGCCAGCTCCGGTGCTCGTGCCCCCGCCGTCCATCACAACCGTCCCCCTGCCCGTAGCTCCACCAGCAGCCCTCCGAGCGCCTCAGCCAGACGCTGCACGGTCTGCGGCTGCGGCAACGGCACCTTGAGCATGTCGCGCCCGCTCTGCGGATCGCGCTCAATCGATGCGCCCAGGCCGCCCAGACCGTCTGCGCCACGCTGCGTCAGCACCTGCAGCAGCCCGAGCCCCGCGTCGACAAGCGGCGCCCAGGGATCGAGCCGCGTGGCCGCGGCCTGCGCCTCGTCGCTCGACGCGAGCTCACGTTCGTCAGTTGCCGGCTCTTCCGACTCGGCAGTCCCCATCGCGCCGGTCACCTCGTCAACCGCCTCCATGAACTTCGACAGGCGCGTGCCCTGCAGGAAGACTTCGCTTTCGCCACCGTCGAGCACGCCAGCGAACAGCGACTTCTTGAACGCCAGCACCGACAGCATGCCCTCCTCGATGGTGCCCTGCGCGACGAAGTTGACCACCTGCACGCTCTTGCGCTGCCCCAGCCGATACACGCGGCCGATGCGCTGCTCGAGCACCGCCGGGTTCCACGGCAGGTCCATGTTGACCACCGTCGCCGCGGCGTGCTGCAGGTTCAGCCCGACACCGCCGGCGTCGGTGGACAAGAACACGCGGCACTGCGGGTCGTCGTGGAAGCGATCGATCAGCGCCGGCCGCTCGTCGCCCGGCACCCCGCCGTGGAACAGCACATGGCCCCAGCCGCGGGGTTCAAGGCGCCGCGCGATCAGCTCGTGCGTGCGCACCCATTGGCTGAAGACCACGATCTTGGCGTCAGGCTGCTGCTCGAAAAGTTCCTCCAGCAGCGTCATCAGCTCGTCGGCCTTGATGCCATGGTCAGTCTCGTGATCGAGCAGGTAGGTGCTGTTGCATGACATGCGCATGTTCTGCAGCGCGCAGGTCAGCCGGCGCTGGTCCGCATCGGAGAGGAACCCTGTCTTGCGCCAGCGCTGCACGATGCGGCGCACGGTCTCGCCGTTCTCGGCATGGTGCACGCGCTGCGCATCGGTCATTGGCACAAACAAGGTGTTGTCGACGCGCTCGGGCAACTGGTCGAGCACCTCGGCCTTGCGCCGCCGCAGCATGACGGGCGCGAGCGTCGTGCCGATGCGATCGAGATCGCGGTACCCGATGACGCGGCCCGATTCGTCGCGCACCTGGTGCTCGTGCAGCAGCCGCCAGGTGGGTCCCAGCCGGTGCTGGTCGACGAACTGGACGATCGAGATCAGCTCTTCGAGTCGGTTTTGCAGCGGCGTGCCGGTGAGCACGATGGCGTACGGGCTGGCG
>VBDL01000646.1 GCA_005884255.1 Betaproteobacteria bacterium
GGCCGCGATCGTCGGCGAGGCCGGCGAGCTCGAGCATGCCGCGGCCATCCTGCACCCCAAGCTCGGCGCGCCCTTGCGCAAGGCGGTGGAGAAGGGCGCGGCGCTGGTGCCGTCGGCGAAGAAGCGCGGCGGGCTCGGCACCGCGATCGACGTGCCGCTGGGCCACAAGGACGCCGCCTTCGTGCGCAGCCATTTCGATGCGATGGAAGCGCGCGTCAGTGATGCGCCGCGCGCCGACGAGATCGTCGTCGCGGTGGTGGTCACCGACAGCGGCCGCCCGCTGCCGCGCATCGGCGGGCTGCAGGTGAGCGAGATCAAAGGCGAAGACGGCTTGAGATGAACCAGGAGCGACATATGAACACCATGCGCGCCGCGATCGCGGCCACCCTGACGATGACCTTCGCCTTCGCCGCGCATGCGCAAGGCGTCATCAAGATCGGCGAGGTCAACAGCTACAAGGTGCAGCCGGCCTTCCTCGAGCCCTACAAGAAGGGCATGGAGCTGGCGGTCGAAGAATTGAACGCCGCCGGCGGCGTCAACGGCAAGAAGCTGCAGCTCGTCACGCGTGACGACAACGGCAACCCGGGCGATGCGGTGCGCGCCGCCGAGGAGCTGCTGTCGCGCGAGCAGGTCGACGTGCTGACCGGCACCTTCCTGTCCAACATCGGCCTGGCACTGACCGACTTCGCCAAGCAGAAGAAGGTGTTCTTCCTCGCCGGCGAGCCGCTCACCGACAAGATCGTCTGGGGCAGCGGCAACAAGTACACCTTCCGCCTGCGCCCGTCGACCTACATGCAGTCCGCGATGCTGGTGCCCGAGGCCGCCAAGCTGAAGAAGAGGCGCTGGGCCATCGTCTACCCGAACTACGAGTACGGCGTGTCGGCGGCCACCACCTTCAAGCAGCTGCTGAAGGCGGCGCAGCCGGATGTGGAATTCGTTGCCGAGCAGGCGCCGCCGCTGGGCAAGGTCGATGCGGGCAGCGTGGTGCAGGCGCTGGCCGATGCCAAGCCCGATGCGATCTTCAACGTGCTGTTCGGCGCCGACCTCGCGAAGTTCGTGCGCGAGGGCAACACGCGCGGCCTGTTCCAGGGCCGCGAGGTGGTGAGCGTGCTGACCGGCGAGCCCGAGTACCTCGACCCGCTGCGCGACGAAGCGCCCAACGGCTGGATCGTCACCGGCTACCCGTGGTACGGCATCCAGACGCCGGAGCACAAGGCCTTCTTCCTCGCCTATCACGCGAAGTGGAAGGACAACCCGCGCCTCGGCTCGGTGGTGGGCTACACGATGATCAAGTCGGTGGCCGAGGGCATCAGACGAGCGAAGTCGACGGAGAGCGAGAAGCTCGTGAATGCCTTCAAGGGCCTGCAGGTCGACACGCCGTTCGGCAAGATCACCTTCCGCGCCGAGGACCATCAATCGACGATGGGCGCCTTCATCGGCAAGACGAAGAACGATGGCGGCAAGGGCACGATGGTCGACTACCGCTACCTCGACGGCGCGAAGTACCTGCCGAGCACCGAAGAGGTGAAGAAGCTGCGGCCTTCGGATTCGTCTCTGTAATTCCGGCGCCGCAGTCTCATGGGCGTTTCCGGTCTCATCGTCCAGCTGCTGAACGGCCTGGCGGGCGCGTCGTCGCTGTTTCTCGTCGCGGCAGGGTTGTCGCTGATCTTCGGCGTCACGCGCATCGTCAACTTCGCGCATGGCTCGTTCTACATGCTGGGCATCTACGTCGCCTACACGCTGGCGGAGAAGCTCGGTGGCGGCCTGTGGTTCTGGCCCGCGCTGCTGATCGCGGCGCTCGCGGTCGGCGTGTTCGGCGCGCTGGTGGAGGTGCTGCTGCTGCGCCGCATCTATCGCGCGCCGGAGCTGTTCCAGCTGCTCGCCACCTTCGCGCTGGTGCTGGTGATCAAGGACGCGGCGCTGTGGCTGTGGGGCCCCGAAGACCTGCTCGGCCCGCGTGCGCCGGGCCTGGCGCGCTCGGTCGAGCTGCTCGGCCGCCAGTTCCCGAGCTATGACTTGTTCTTGATCGTCGTCGGGCCGGCGGTGCTCGTGGCGCTGTGGCTGCTGCTCACGCGCACGCGCTGGGGCACGCTGGTGCGCGCGGCCACGCAAGACCGCGAGATGGTCGGCGCTTTGGGCGTCAACCAGGCATGGCTCTTCACCGGCGTGTTCGCGTTGGGCGCGATGCTCGCGGGTTTCGGCGGTGCGCTGCAGCTGCCGCGGGAGCCGGCAAACCTGGGGCTCGATCTGCTGACCATCGGCGACGCGTTCGTCGTCGTGGTCGTCGGCGGCATGGGCTCGATCCCCGGTGCCTATGTCGCCGCGCTCTTGATCGCCGAGATCAAGGCGCTGTGCGTGGGCCTGGGCACCGTCGAGCTGTTCGGTATCGCGTTCTCTTTCTCCAAGCTCACGCTGGTCGCCGAGTTTCTCGTGATGGCAGTCGTGCTGGTCGTGCGGCCCT
>VBDL01000673.1 GCA_005884255.1 Betaproteobacteria bacterium
CCAGCATCGGCAGCCCGGCGATGTCGTGCACGGTCACCACCGACTTCGCGAAGCGCCCCTCGGCACGCGCCGCGGCCGCGCGCTGATGCGAGCGCACCGCGAAGGCATCGACATCGGTGCGCCCCCAACCTTCCAGCGTGGCGATCAGGTCCGCGCCCACGCCCTGCGGCACGAAGCCGAGCTTGTGGTTGACGCGCGGGTCCATGATCCATGCGCCGCCGTCGCTGCCCATGGCCCAGCGGCTCATCGATTCGACGCCGCCGGCCACCACCAGGTCTTCCAGCCCGCTGCGCACCTTGGCCGCCGCGAGATTCACCGCCTCCAGGCCCGATGCGCAGAAGCGGCTCAAGGTGACGCCGGCCACCGTCTGCGCCCACTCGGCATCGAGCACCGCGGTGCGCGCGATGTCGGCGCCCTGCTCGCCGATCGGCGTGACGCAGCCGAGCACGACGTCGTCGACGAGCGACGTGTCCAGCTCATTGCGCGCTTCGAGCGCCTTGAGCAGGGTGCGCAGCAGCCACACCGGCGTGGCCTGGTGCAGGCTGCCGTCCTTCTTGCCCTTGCCGCGCGGCGTGCGCACGGCGTCGAAGATATATGCCTCGGTCATCGCGATCGGCTCCGTAGGGTGGGCTTCAGCCCACCATTGCACGTGGGCTGAAGCCCACCCTACACCCTGCCCTCGAGCTGGCGTCGTGTTGTCGAATTGATCAGTCGCAGCTCGGCCAGCGTTGCATCGATGTGCGCGCGCTTTTCTTCCAACTCCTTGATCGCCGCATCGGTGCGCGCCACCACCCACTTCATCTGCTGCACGCGGCCTTCGCCATGCGTGCCATAGAGATCGAGGTAGTGCTTGATCTCCGACAGCGGCGAGCCGATGGCCTTGGCGCGCAGGATCAGCGCCAGCCGCGCGCGGTCGCGCCGCGTGTAGACGCGCGTGCCGTTGACGCGGCGGGGCGCGAGCAGCCCCTTGTCTTCATAGAAGCGGATCGCGCGCGGCGAGATGCCGAACTCGCGGCACAGCTCGGTGATGCCGAAGAGCTCGGCAGCATCGTGGTCGCGATGCGCATCGACCGCGAGCTGCGCGGTGCGTCTGGATTCGTCCTTGGCCATGCGCGGATGCTAGGTCCGCCGACGTGCGGAGGTCAGTAGCGTAATTACCTATGCGGTATAGCGTTGACGTTAACGTCACCCTATCGCCTAATTCGTCATCATGAATGCAACGCCTTCCGCACGCTATGCGAGCGTGCTGCGGCCCGGCCTGTTCGAAGGCCGGGTCTTGTGGGTCACCGGCGGCGGCAGCGGCATCGGGCGCTGCGTCGCGCACGAGCTGGCGTCGCTTGGCGCCTTCGTCGTCATCAGCGGTCGCACGCAAGACAAGCTGCAACGCGTGGCCGCCGAGATCGCCGAGGACGGCGGCTGCGCCGACAGCATCGCCTTCGACATTCGCGACGAAGACGCGGTGAAGGCCGCGGTCGCCGGCATGGTCGCCAAGCACGGCCGCATCGACGGCCTCGTCAACAACGCCGGCGGCCAGTTCCCGGCGCCGCTGCAAGGCATCTCCAAGCGCGGCTTCGACGCGGTGGTCGGCAACAACCTGACCGGCGGCTTCCTGATGGCGCGCGAGGTGTTCGTGCAGAGCATGCAGCGGCACGGCGGTGCATCGACTGGGCCTCGAGGCCGCGGTCAGTTCGGTGATCTGTTTCCTGCTGAGCCCCGCGGCGGCCTTCGTCACCGGCATCACGGTGCAGATCGATGGTGGCGCATCGCTCGCGAGCCCGCTGTGGTCGCGCGCGGAGCACTCGAACAGCCAGCCCTTCGA
>VBDL01000670.1 GCA_005884255.1 Betaproteobacteria bacterium
CGCCTGGTGTTCAACCACCGCCTGTGGGTGGTGCTGCTGTGCACTGCGGTCTCGGTGTTCCTCGGATTCGAGGCCGCGAAGCTGCAGGTCAACGCCAGCTTCGAGAAGACGATTCCGCAGTCGCACCCGTACATCCGCAACTACCTCGACAACCGCAAGGATCTCGCCGGCATCAGCAACTCGGTGCGAGTCGTCGTCGAGAACAAGCGCGGCGACATCTTCGACCCGGCCTATCTCGCGACGCTGGCCAAGATCAACGACGCGCTGTTCCTGCTGCCCGGCACCGAGCGCGCGTGGCTCAAATCCTTGTGGACGCCGCTCGTGCGCTGGAGCGAGGTCACCGAGGAAGGCCTGCAGGGCGGGCCGGTGATGCCGGACGACTACGACGGCTCGGCCCGCTCGATCGAGCAGCTGCGCCTGAACGTCGGCCGCGCCGGGATCACGGGCAGCCTGGTGGCCAACGATCTGCGCTCGAGCATGATCGTCGTGCCGCTGGCCGAGAAGACCGAAGACGGCCGCCCGCTCGACTACGCGGCCTACTCGCGTGCGCTCGAGCAGGTGCGCGCGAAGTTCGAGACGCCCGACGTGCGCATCGGCATCGTCGGCTTCGCCAAGCTGGCCGGCGACCTCATCCACGGCTTGAGCCAGGTGATGCTGTTCTTCGGCGCGGCCGCGGCAATCGCCGCGCTGATCATCCTCGCGTACACGCGCTGCTGGCGCAGCACGCTGCTGCTGGTGGCCAGCGCGCTGCTCGGCGTCGTGTGGCTGCTCGGGCTGATGCGCCTGCTCGGCTTCGTGCTCGACCCGTATTCGATCCTCGTGCCCTTCCTGATCTTCTCGATCGGCCTGTCGCACGGCGCGCAGAAGATGAACGGCATCATGCAGGACATCGGCCGCGGCACGCACAAGTACGTTGCCGCGCGCTATACGTTCCGCCGCCTCTTTCTCGCGGGCCTCACCGCGCTGTTGACCAACGTCGTCGGCTTCGCGGTGCTGATGGTCATCGACATCCCGGTGATCCGCGAGCTGGCGCTCGCCACCAGCATCGGCGTGTGCATCCTCATCTTCACCAAGCTGCTGCTGGTGCCGGTGCTGCTGTCGTACATCGGCGTGAGCCCGGCCGCGGCGCGGCGCAGCCTGCGCGAGGACGCCGACGCATCACGCGGCAAGGGCTTCGGCCGCGTGTGGGACGGCCTGAACCGCTTCACCGAACGCCGCTGGGCCACCGGCGCGGTGATCGGCGCCGCGCTGCTCGGCGCCGCGGGCTTTGCCGTGAGCCTGAAGCTCGCCATCGGCGACCTCGACGCCGGCGCGCCGGAGCTGCGGCCCGACTCGCGCTACAACCGCGACAGCGCGTTCATCACCGCGAACTACGGGCTGTCGAGCGATCTCTTTGCGATCGTCGTGAAGACGCCGCCCGGCGGCTGCGACAAGGCCGGCGCGCTGCTCGAAAGCGATCGCCTCGCGTGGGCGCTGCGCCAGGACCCCGGCGTGCAGGACGTGATGTCGCTGCCCGACCTGGTGCGCCGCTACACCGCCGGCGGCTTCGAAGGCTCGCCCAAATGGATGACGCTGCCGCGCAGCCAGACGCTGGCCAACCTGGCCGTGCGGCCCGCGCTGATGAACAACCCCGAGCTGAGCAACGCCGGCTGCGCGGTGACGCCGGTGATCGCCTATCTCGCTGATCACAAGGCCGAGACGCTGACGCGCGTGCTTCGCATTGCCGAGGACTTCGCCGCACACCACGACACACGCGATCTGCGCTTCCTGCCCGCGGCGGGATCGGCGGGCATCGAGGCGGTGACGAATATCGTCGTCAAGCAGGCCAACGCGACGATGCTCATCGTGCTGTACGGCGCCGTCACGCTGCTGTGCTTCATCACCTTCCGCAGCTGGCGCGCGGTCATCGTCGCGCTGGTGCCGCTGGTGATCACCTCGTTCCTGTGCGAGGCGCTGATGGTCGCGCTGGGCATCGGCGTCAAGGTCGCGACACTGCCTGTCATCGCGCTGGGCGTCGGGGTCGGCGTCGACTATGCGCTGTACCTGCTGAGCGTGCAGCTCGCGCAGCAGCGCGCGGGCGCCTCGCTCGCACTGGCGTACAAGCGCGCGGTGCTGTTCACCGGCAAGGTGGTCGCGCTGGTCGGCCTCACACTGGCCGCCGGTGTCGTCACCTGGGCGTGGTCGCCGATCAAGTTCCAGGCCGACATGGGCATCCTGCTGA
>VBDL01000671.1 GCA_005884255.1 Betaproteobacteria bacterium
TGATCGCGAGCGCGCGCAGGCGGCTGTTCGCGCTGCGCGAGACGCGGGTGCGCCCGGGCCGCGACGACAAGGTGCTGACCAGCTGGAACGCGCTGGCGATCGACGGCATGGCGTTCGCGGCGCGCGTCTTCGGCGAGCCTCGCTGGGCCGAGTCGGCGCGCCGCGCGGCGGACTTCGTTAGGCGCACGCTGTGGCGCGATCACCGCTTGCTCGCCACCCACAAGGACGGCCGCTCGCAACTCAACGCCTATGTCGACGACCACGCCTTCCTGCTCGGCGCGCTGCTCGAGCTGATGCAGGCCGACACGCTGCGCGTCGCCGACCTGCACTGGGCGATCGAGCTGGCCGAGCTGCTGCTCGCGCAGTTCGAAGACCCGGCCGACGGCGGCTTCTTCTTCACCAGCCACGACCATGAAGCGCTGGTGCTGCGCCCGAAGTCGGGCCACGACGGCGCGCTGCCCTCGGGCAACGGCATGGCCGCGCTGCAGTTGCAGCGCCTCGGTCACCTGATCGGCGAGCCGCGCTACCTGCAGGCCGCCCAGCGCGCGATGGCGCTGTTCACCGGCGAGGTCGGCCGCGCTCCGCACGGCTACGCGACGCTGGTCGACGCGATGGCGGAGTTCGTCGCGCCGCCGACGCTGGTCGTCCTCACCGGCCCGGGCCCGGCCGTGGCCGCCTGGCGCGCCGCGCTCGCCGGCCGCTACCTGCCCGGGGTGCTCTGCGTTCAATTGCCCGCGCAAGGCGCCGACCTGCCGGCGGCGCTGGCCAAGCCGGTGGCCGGGCATCCGCAGGCCTGGGTCTGCCGCGGCCCGCAGTGCCTCAGCCCGATCCGCGACCTCGAGTCGCTGCTTGCCGAGTTGTCGAACGATGCCGCTGAGCCCTGAGGACCTGGCGCGAATCGCCGCCGCGACGCTGGCGAACTACAACCAGCACGCCGGCGCTTTCCGGGAAGGCACGCGCGACCACGACGTGAGCCAGAACATCGACGCGCTGCTGCGCCACATCGAGGCCGAGCCGCCATTCGAGATTCTCGATTTCGGCTGCGGCCCGGGTCGCGACCTGAAGACCTTCAGGCAGCTCGGCCACCATCCGATCGGCCTCGAGGGCGCGGCGCGCCTGGCCGCGATGGCGCGCGAGCACAGCGGCTGTGAGGTGCTCGAGCAGAGCTTCCTCCAGCTCGACTTGCCGAGCGGCCGCTTCGACGGCGTGTTCGCGAATGCGGCGCTGTTCCATGTGCCGACCCAGGAGCTGCCGCGCGTGCTGCGCGAGCTGCACGCGACGCTGAAGCCGGGCGGCGTGCTGTTCAGCTCCAACCCGCGCGGCGACGGCCGCGAGGGCTGGAACGGCGAGCGCTACGGCGCCTTCCACAGCCTGGGGGATTGGCGCGGCCACATGGTGGGGGCAGGATTCGTCGAGCTGGAACACTACTATCGCCCTGTCGGCCTCCCGCGCGATCAGCAGCCGTGGCTGGCCAGCGTGTGGCGCAAGCCGAAGCCAACCGGGAGACCCGCATGACAACGGACACCGCCTCGCTCACGCTTCGCAAGATCGAAGACCTGCCCGGGCCGCGCGGCCTGCCGTTGCTGGGCAACATGCTGCAAATCAGGCGCGAGCACATTCACCAGAACGTCGAGCAGTGGGTCCGCGAGTACGGGCCGTTCCTTCGCTTCCAGCTCGGCGGGATGAAGGTGCTCGCCGTCGCCGACCACGAGGCCTTCGCTGCAGTGCTGAAAGACCGCCCCGACGGCTTTCGACGCCTGCAGCGGCTGCAGGACATCCTGTGCGAGATGGGCCTGGCGCCGGGCGTCTTCTCCTCCAACGGCGAAGCCTGGCGGCGCCAGCGGCGCATGGTGATGGCGAGCTTCGACCCTGGCCACGTGCGGGCCTACTTTCCGTCACTGCTGAAGGTCACGCAGCGGCTGCACGGGCGCTGGCAGATGGCGGCGCGCACCGGCGCGGCGATCGACCTGCAGGCCGATCTGATGCGCTTCACCGTCGACGCGATCGCCGGCCTCGCGTTCGGCACCGACATCAACACGCTGGAGTCCGACGACGAGGTGATCCAGCGCCACCTCGACAAGATCTTCCCTGCCTTGTTCAAGCGGATCCTGTCGCTGCTGCCCACCTGGCGCGTGCTGCGGCTGCCTTCCGATCGCCAGCTCGAGCGCAGCGTGGCCGAGGTCAATGCCGCGATCCAGGGCTTCATCGCGCAGGCGCGCGAACGCATGCGGGCCGACCCGGCGCGGCGTGACCATCCGAGCAACCTGCTCGAAGC
>VBDL01000672.1 GCA_005884255.1 Betaproteobacteria bacterium
GCCCTTCTTGAAGTTGATGAGACGCGGGAACACGTTCGCGAAGTCGAACGCGGGCGAGACGAAGTTCGCGACGACGTTGATGCCCAGCGTGGCCACGGCGAATGTCACGGCAGCCAGCAGTGCGAGGAACCAGCTGTCGAACTTGGCCGAGATCTGTTCGGGGTGCAGCATCACTTCGCCGTAGACCTTGAACGCCGCGATGGTCGTGACACCGGCGACCAGCGAGAACAGGATCAGGTTGACCGGCAAGCCCCAGAGGTTGCCCTTGCGCACGGCGTCCTTGTCCTTCGCGTAGCGCGAGAAATCGCAGAAGTTCAGGTACAGCGCGGCGAAGTAGGTGACCCACGTCGCGCCGACCGCCATCAGCGCCCAGAACGAGCCGGGCTCTCCGGTCACGCCCGCGTCCTTGGTCTTCTCCAACAGTACCGCCTGGGGAATGCCGTGGTCGAATGAGAATCCCCCCGCCTTGACGCACAGGCCCACGGCCAGTATCAGCATCGCGACCCACACGGCGGGACCGGCCCAGTCCTGAAACTTGCGCACCGTCTCCATGCCGTTCTGGATGATCAGCAACTGCAAGGCCCAGACCACGAAGTAGCAGATGACCTCCAGGCCCGAGTGGCCGAGCAGATGCGTGGTCTTGTGGAACTCCATCAAGGCGTCGGTGCGCGTGAGCAGCGCCACGATGGCGCCGGAGGCTGCAGCCGTCTGCGCGCCATACCAGAAGCAGGCCACGACGGCGCGCACCAGAGCCGGCAGGTTGGCGCCCCAGACACCGAACGACGCGCGCGCAAGCACCGGATACGGGACGCCCGTCTTCACCCCTGCGAAGCCGACGAGGTTCATCAGGAAGAAGATGAGCAGCGAGCCCAGACCGATCGCCAAGACGAAGTTGATGAAGCTGCCGCACAGCAGGAACAGGCTCGCCGCGAGGTAGTAGCCCCAGAGGCTGTGCACGTCGGAGGTCCAGACGTTGAAGATGCTGAAGGTCCCCCACTGGCGCCGCGTGGCGGGGGCCAGATCCTCGTTGTAAAGGCCGGGCGAAGCGTTCCTGATGTTCATCGAATGATCTCCAGTCCAACGAATGCGGAATGCCAAGGCCCGCACATGCCTGCGATGCGACGGTCGATGCGCTGGTGGCGCGCAACGTGGTATACAAGAATGTAGACAGGTTGCCGTCCCCACCCCGTGGGGGATTACCCGATCTTGTGATCGTGATTCCTGCAAAACTGAATCAACCGGAGCGACGGAATGCAGCGTTGCGGGGCTAACCCCTTCCGCCGAGGTGACCGGCAACCCGTAACAGGCCCTGTCGGGCCGCCGTAAGGTTTCCTGCGTCGCAGCGACCAACATCGAAGCTCTTCCAGGCCCTTGCGGCCGCGACCGGAGTCATTCAATGCAACGCAGACGCAGCTTCCTTGCCGGTGCCGCCACTCTCTCCGCGTTCACCATGCTGCCCGGCATGGCCAATGCCGCCGAAACCTTCGAGGTGACGCGCACCGAGGCGGAATGGCGCAAACTCCTGACACCGAACCAGTACGCCGTGCTGCGCCAAAGCGCGACTGAGCGGCCGTTCACCAGCGCACTGCTGAACGAGCATCGTCGCGGTGTCTTCACCTGCGCGGGTTGCCAACTCCCGTTGTTCTCGTCCGCCACCAAGTTCGAGAGCGGCACCGGGTGGCCGAGCTTCTGGGCTGCGCTGGAGCACGCGGTCGGTACCGAGCACGACACGTCGTTCGGCATGGTCCGGACTTCGGTTCATTGCCACCGCTGCGGCGGGCATCTGGGCCACTTGTTCGACGACGGCCCCAAGCCCACCGGCTTGCGCTACTGCATCAATGGCGTCGCGCTGGGCTTCACGCCCCAGCCCGCCTGACGAGGCCGCAGCTTGGCGATCACGCGCGCCGGCAGTGGCTGCGCCAGCCGCTGCATGAGATCGAATTCGCCTTCGGCGTCGAGGTCACCGAGCAGCTCGTCGACCAGCGTCTCGATGTCCGGCACGAGCCGCTGGATCACTTCGGGGCGGAAGCCCGCACTCAGCACGCGGCGGATGCGCTGATGATCCGGCGCATCGAGAAACAGCAGCGCTCGCGCG
>VBDL01000053.1 GCA_005884255.1 Betaproteobacteria bacterium
CTTGATGAGGTTGTTCTCCAGCAGCAGCGCCTCGGCCTCGCTGCGCACGACGGTGGTTTCCATGCGCGCGATGCGCGCCACCATCAGCCCGATGCGGGTGCCATCGTGGTCCTTGTGGAAGTAGCTGGAGACCCGCTTCTTCAGGTTGCGTGCCTTGCCGACGTAGAGCACGCTGCCCTGCGCGTCGAGGTAGCGGTAGACGCCGGGCAGGCTGGGCAAGGCGGCGACCTCGGCGAGCAGGCGTTCGTGCGCCTGCGCCGC
This sequence comes from Betaproteobacteria bacterium, assembly GCA_005884255.1. Lineage (GTDB taxonomy): Bacteria > Pseudomonadota > Gammaproteobacteria > Burkholderiales > Burkholderiaceae_C > VBDL01. The sequence continues at coordinate 262 of VBDL01000053.1, forward strand.
AGCGGTATCGGGTTGCGCCGTGTCACTCATCCGGCCCATTCTGCCTTTTCGTGCCTCCTATGATTCGACCCATGCGCTGGGACATCTTCTGCCGCGTGATCGACAATTTCGGCGACCTCGGCGTCTGCTGGCGGCTCGCCGCCGATCTGGGTGCGCGCGGTGAAGGCGTGCGCCTGTGGATCGACGATGCGGCCCCGCTGGCGTGGATGGCGCCGCACGGCGCGCCCGGCGTCGAGGTGCTGCCGTGGACCGCGCATCCGCCCGAGCTCGATCCCGGCGACGTGGTGGTCGAGGCTTTCGGCTGCGACCCGCCGGCGCCCTTCGTGCACCGCATGTCGGCGGCCAAGCCGGCCCCCGTGTGGATCAACCTCGAATACCTGAGCGCCGAGGACTATGTCGAGCGCAGCCATGGCCTGCCTTCGCCGCAGCGCAATGGCTTGTCCAAGTGGTTCTTCTATCCCGGCTTCACGCCGCGCACAGGCGGGCTGCTGCGTGAAGCGGCGCTGATGTCGCTGCGCCTGGGCTTCGATCGCGACGGCTGGCTCGCCACACACGGCCTGACGGTGCGCCCGAAGGAGCGCGTAGTCAGCCTTTTCTGCTACGCCAACCCGGCGCTGCCCGACCTGCTGGAAACGCTGGCGCACGAACCGACGCTGCTGCTCGTCACCCCCGGGGCCGCGCAGCGCGCGCTGGGCGCCGACCGCGACGGCCTGCGCGTGCGCGGCTTGCCGTGGCTGACGCAGGCCGATTACGACCGCCTGCTGTGGGCCTGCGACCTGAACTTCGTGCGCGGCGAGGATTCCTTCGTGCGTTCCCAGTGGGCCGGCGCGCCCTTCGTGTGGCAGATCTACCCGCAACACGACGCCGTGCACGCCAAGAAGCTGGACGCCTTCCTCGACCGCTTCGGCGGCGACGAGACCTTGCGCGCGCTGTGGCACGCCTGGAACGAACTGGGGCCGTGGCCGGCCGCCTTGCCCGACCGCGAGGCCTGGGGCCACGCCTGCCGAGCCTGGCGTGAAAGCCTGCTCGCGCAAGAGGACTTGACGACCCAGCTGCTGGGCTTCGTAGGCTCCAAGAAGGTAGAATAAGCGGCTTTGCGCGGCGGCCTCACCTCCTAGAGAGCCTGGCGCGCGTCATCCCACGGAACCGCTATGAAACTCGCCCAGGAAATTCGCGCCGGCAACGTCATCATGCAGGGCAAGGACCCGATGGTCGTGCTCAAGACCGAGTACAGCCGTGGTGGCCGCGGCGCCGCCACCGTGCGCATGAAGATGAAGAACCTGCTGAACGGCTCGGGCGCCGAAGTCGTCTTCAAGGCCGACGACAAGATGGAGCAGATCGTCCTCGAGCACAAGGATTGCACCTACACCTACTTCGCCGACCCGATGTACGTGTTCATGGACGCCGAGTACAACCAGTTCGAGGTCGAGGCCGAGAACATGGGCGACGCCATCCTCTATCTCGAGGACAACATGCCCGTCGAAGTGGTGTTCTACGACGGCAAGGCCATCTCGGTCGAGCTGCCGACCACCGTGATCCGCGAAATCACCACCGAGCCGGCCGTCAAGGGCGACACCTCGGGCAAGGTGATGAAGCCGGCCAAGACCGCCACCGGCCTCGAGATCGCCGTGCCGGTGTTCGTCGAGTCGGGCGACAAGATCGAAATCGACACGCGCACGCACGAGTACCGGAAAAGGGCTTGAAGCCTTCGGCACTGCTCAGCGGGCGCCCCATGGGCGCCCTTTTTTTCTTTTAGCCTCCGCGCATGAAGACCGCGCCCATCGTCCCCGCACGCATCGCGTTCGATGAGGCCGGCACCCCCTTCGCGCCCGATTTCGGCGACGTCTATCACCCCCGCGCCGGCGCCCATCTGCAGGCGCAGCATGTCTTCTTGCGTGGCAATGAATTGCCGCGGCGCTGGCAGGGTCGCGAGCGCTTCGTGATCCTCGAGACAGGCTTCGGCCTGGGCAACAACTTCCTCGCCACCTGGGCCGCGTGGCGCGCCGATGCGCAGCGCTGCCGGCGCCTCGTGTTCCTCTCGATCGAGAAGCACCCCCCGCGGCGCGACGACCTGGCACGCGCGCACGCCGCCTCGCCTGAGCCTGCACTCGCACGGCAGCTCGTCGACGCCTGGCCACCGCTGACGCCCAACCTGCACACGCTGGAGTTTGACAACGGCGCGGTGCAGCTGCTGCTGGCCTTCGGCGACGTGCAGGCCTGGCTGCCCGAGCTGGTGGCCGAGGTCGATGCCTTCTTCCTCGATGGCTTCGCGCCCGCGAAGAACGCGGCGATGTGGGACCGGCGCGTGCTCAAGGCGCTCGGCCGCCTCGCTGCGGCGGGCGCGACGGCGGCCACTTGGAGCGTGGCGCGCGAGGTGCGCGATGGTCTCGGCGAGGCGGGTTTCGTCATCGAGCGGGCGGACGGCTTTGCGGCCAAGCGCGAGATGAGCGTCGCGCGCTTTGCGCCGCGGTTCATGCCGCGCAGACTCCCCGCGCGCCCGGACCCGCCGCCGAGCGACCGGCGGGCGATCGTCGTCGGTGCGGGGCTGGCCGGCGCCTCCGCCGCGTGGGCCCTGGCGGCCCAGGGCTTCGAGTGCTGCGTGCTCGACCGCCACGCCGCGCCGGCGGCCGAGACCTCGGGCAACCCGGCCGGCCTGTTCCACGGCACCGTCAACGCGCAGGACGGGCCCCACGCACGCGCCCACCGGGCCGCGGCGCTGGAAGCCGCGCGCGTGCTGCGCCCCTGGCTCGCGGGCAACGAACAGGCAGGCCGCATCGATGGCCTGCTGCGCGTCGAATCGTCGCGCGATGCATTGCCGGCGATGCGCGCCACGCTCGATGCGCTGGGCCTGCCGGCCGACTACGTGCAGGCCGTCGGTGCCGACGAGGGCGCCGCGCTCGCCGGCGTGCCGCTCGAGGTTGCGGCCTGGCATTACCCGGCCGGCGGCTGGGTGGCGCCGGCGGCGCTGGTGCGGCACTGGATGAGCCAGGCCGGCCTCCGCTTCTCGGCCGAAGTCGTCGTGCAGTCGCTGCGCCGCGCCGGCGCACTGTGGCAGGCGCTCGACGCGCAAGGCCGCGTGCTGGCCGAGGCGCCGACCGTGGTGCTGGCCAACGCCTTCGATGCGCTGCGTCTGCTCGAGGATCCGGCATGGCCGCTGCACCGCGTGCGCGGCCAGCTCAGCGTCGTGCCGGCCGGCACGCCCGGGCTGCGCGCACCGCGTCTGCCGCTGGCCGGCGCCGGCTACGCGCTGACGCTGCCCGACGCCTCGGTGCTGTGCGGCGCGACGCTGTCGGAGCGCGACGACGAGCCGTCCTTGCGCGCGGCCGATCACGCACACAACCTCGCGCAGCTGGAGCGGCTGACCGGCAGCCGGCCGCTGGTTGACGCCGCCGCGCTCGATGGACGCGTCGGCTGGCGCGTGCTGGCGACGGACCGGCTCCCGCTGATCGGCGCGGTACCGATGTCGACCTTTCCCGATGGCCTGCGCATCGATCAGCCGCGGCTGGTGCCGCGCCAGGCCGGCCTGTACGTCTTCACCGCGCTCGGCTCGCGCGGCATCGCGTGGGCGCCGCTGGGTGCGCGGCTGCTCGCCGGCTGGATCGCCGGCGCGCCGCTGCCGCTGGAGTCCAGCCTCGTCGATGCGCTGGACCCGGCGCGTTTCGTCGCCCGCGCGGCCAGGCACGCGGCTCCGTAGGGTGGGCTTCAGCCCACGACGATGGTGGGCTGAAGCCCACCCTACGAATTGCGATCGTTAGAACGTGAGTGTCTTCACGCCGGCCGCCGTGCCGAGCAGGCACACGCCGGCCTTGTGGCGCGCGAAGATGCCCACCGTCACCACGCCCGGCCACTGGTTGACCTCGCTCTCCATCGCCAGCGGGTCGGCGATCGAGAGGCCGCGCACGTCGAGGATCACGTTGCCGTTGTCGGTGACCACGCCGGCGCGCAGGTTCGCGTCGCCGCCCAGTGCCTTGAAGCGCCGCGCCACCTGCGCCGCGGCCATCGGGATCACCTCCACCGGCAGCGGAAAGCGCCCCAGCGTCTTCACCAGCTTCGATTCGTCGGCGATGCAGACGAAACGCTCGGCCAGGTCGGCGACGATCTTCTCGCGCGTCAGCGCCGCGCCGCCGCCCTTGATCATGTAGCCCTGGTGATCGATCTCGTCGGCGCCGTCGATGTAGACCGGCAGCCGCTCGACCGTGTTGCTGTCCAGCACCGGGATGCCGCGCGCGCGCAGCCGCTCGCTGCTCGCCTCGGAGCTCGACACCGCGCCGGTGATCGTGTCCTTGATCGCTGCCAGCGCATCGATGAAGTGGTTCACCGTCGAGCCGGTACCCACCCCGACCAGCGCGCCGGGCACGACGTATTGCAGCGCCGCCTGGCCGACCAGGGCCTTGAGTTCGTCTTGAGTCATGAAGTCTTCCTTCTTGTACGCACCGCCGCGGCCAGCTCGTGCAGCAACGGCTCGGTCTGCGCCCAGCCCAGGCAGGCGTCGGTGATCGACACGCCGCGCTTCAGGTCGCTCTTGCTCTGGCCGGGCAGCAGGTCCTGCCGGCCTTCGTTCAGATGGCTCTCGATCATCACGCCGGTGATGCGCTGCTCGCCACCGGCGATCTGCGCCGCGACGTCGCGCCCCACGTCCACCTGCCGCGCGTACTGCTTGCTCGAGTTGGCGTGCGAGAAATCGATCATCACCTGCTCGCGCAGGCCGGCGCCGCGCAGCGCATCGCAGGTGGCGGCCACATGCGCGGCGTCGTAGTTCGGCGTCTTGCCGCCGCGCAGGATCACGTGGCAGTCGTCGTTGCCGCGCGTCTCGAAGATCGCCGCCTGGCCCATCTTCGTCATTCCCATGAAGGCGTGCGACGCGCGCGCCGCGAGCACCGCATCGGCCGCCACCTTGACGCCGCCGTCGGTGCCGTTCTTGAAGCCGACCGGGCAGCTCAGGCCCGACGCGAGCTGGCGGTGGCTCTGGCTTTCAGTGGTGCGCGCGCCGATCGCGCCCCAAGCGATCAGGTCGGCGATGTATTGCGGCGACAGCAGGTCGAGGAACTCGGTGCCGGCCGGCAGCCCGAGCGCGGCGATGTCCAGCAGCAGCTGGCGCGCCAGGCGCAGGCCCTCGTTCATGTGGAAGCTGCCGTCGAGGTGCGGATCGTTGATGTAGCCCTTCCAGCCTACCGTCGTGCGCGGCTTCTCGAAGTACACGCGCATCACCAGCAGCAGCGCGTCCTGCAGTGCCGGCCGCGCGGCGAGCAGGTGCTGTGCGTAGTCGATGGCCTGGTCGTGGTCGTGGATCGAGCAGGGGCCGACGACCACGATCAACCGGTCGTCCGCGCCGTGCAGCACTGCGCTGAGCTCGTTGCGCGTGCGCTCGACGAGCGACAGCGCGTCGTCGGGAATCGGCTGCTCGTCCAGCAGTAGCGCCGGCGAGATGAGCGGGCGCACCGCCTCGATGCGGGTGTCGTCGGTGCGCGTGGTGTCGCGCGTGCTGGTGCGCGAGCCGGCTTCGCGGTCGTGCAGGGGGTCGTCGATGGTGGGCATGGGACAATTATGTCTACGGCCGGTCCTGCGCACCTTAACTTCGCTTTCGCGAAGTTAGCCTCCGACGCAATGGCCTGAAGGCCATTGTCGCCATGCCCCTCGTCCCCTACGCCCTCACCCGCCCCTTTCTCTTCGGCCTCGACGCCGAACACGCCCACGAGCTGACGCTCAACGCCATTGCCTCGCTGCAGAACACGCCGGCGCAATGCCTGTGGTCGCAGGCGCGCGTCGACGACCCGGTCACGGTTGCGGGGCTGAAGTTTCCCAACCGCGTCGGCCTGGCCGCGGGCCTGGACAAGAACGGCCGCTGCATCGACGGCTTCGGCGCGATGGGCTTCGGCTTCATCGAGGTGGGCACCGTCACGCCGAAGGCGCAACCGGGCAACCCGAAGCCGCGCATGTTCCGGCTGCCCGAGGCGAATGCGCTGATCAACCGCCTCGGCTTCAACAACGACGGCCTCGACGCGTTCATCGCCAACGTCCGGCGCGCGAAGACCTTCCGTGCCCGCGGTGGCATCCTGGGTCTCAACATTGGCAAGAACGCCGCCACGCCGATCGAGAACGCGGTGGACGACTACCTGATCGGCCTCGCCGGCGTCTACCCGCATGCCGACTACGTGACGGTCAATATCTCGAGCCCCAACACCAAGAACCTGCGCGCGCTGCAGAGCGACGAAGCGCTCGACGCCTTGCTCGGCGCCTTGCAGCAGCGCAAGGCCGCGCTGGCGAAGGAGCAGCGCCGCGCGGTGCCGATGTTCGTGAAGATCGCGCCGGACCTCGACCACGATCAGATCAAACTGATCGCCGCGACGCTGAAGAAGCACGGCATCGACGGCGTGATCGCCACCAACACGACGATTGCGCGCGACACGGTGCAGGGGCTCAAGCATGCCGATGAAGCGGGAGGTCTCTCCGGCGCGCCGGTATTCGACCCCAGCAACCGCGTGATCGGGCAGCTGCGCGGCGAGCTCGGCGCGGCGTATCCGATCATCGGTGTCGGCGGCGTGCTGAGCGGCGCCGACGCGCGGGCCAAGCGTGCCGCGGGGGCCGATCTCGTGCAGCTCTACACCGGCTTCATTTACAGAGGGCCTGCACTGGTCAGTGAAGCGGCGCGCGCACTGCTGCGCTGAAAGCCTCTTCGGCAGGAGCGCCGATTGCTCGCCGGTAGGCGTGCACTGCCCGCAGATCACCTCGCGGCAGTGGCTGCCGGGGCTGCTGCTGTTCGGCCTGATCGGCTGTGCGGCGCCACCGAAAGTCCTGCCTCATGCGGCGCACGCGGCCGAGTCGGTGCGTGCCGCCAGCCCGCCCGTCGCCGGCAACAAGGTCATCCTGCTGCAGGACGGGCGCGGCACCTACGACGCGATGTTCACCGCCATCGCGTCGGCGCGCGACCACATCAACATGGAGATGTACATCTTCGACGATGACGAGGCGGGGGAACGCTTCGCCAACGCATTGATCGCCAAGCAGCGCGAGGGTGTGCAGGTGAACCTGCTGCGCGACAGCGTCGGCACGATGCGCACGAACAAGCAGTTCTTCGAGCGCATGAAGGAAGCCGGCGTTGCGGTGCTCGAATACAACCCGATCAACCCGCTGGCCGCGCGCAAGGATTGGGACCTCAACGAGCGCGACCACCGCAAGCTGCTGATCGTCGACGGCCGCCAGGCCATTCTCGGCGGCGTGAACATCAGCGGCGTCTATTCAAGCGGCTCGTCGCGGCCATCGGCCACCAAGCGCCGCGGCCCTGACCTGCCCTGGCGCGACACCGACCTGCGCATCGAGGGGCCGGTGGTTGCCGAGTTCCAGAAGCTCTTCATGCAGACCTGGGGCGAGCAGCACGGCCCGACGCCGGCGCAGCGGCGCTACTTCCCGCCGCTGCGGCCGATCGGCAAGGATTCCGTCAGCGCGCTCGGCCGCTCGCCCGATGGCAGCCACAGCCTGATCTATCCGGCGCTGATCGCGGCCATTGCCGGCGCGCAGCGCGAGGTATGGCTGACCAACGCCTACTTCGCGCCAGACCCGCAGTTGCTCGCCGCGCTGAAGGCTGCCGCCACGCGCGGTGTGGACGTGAAACTGCTGCTACCGGGCGCGAGCGACTCTTGGCTGGTGTTCCACGCCGGACGCGCCTACTACGACGAGCTGCTGCGCGGCGGCGTGCAGATCTTCGAGCGCCGCAACGCCTTGCTGCACTCGAAGACGGCGCTGATCGATGGCGCCTGGTCGGCCATCGGTTCCACCAACCTCGACTGGCGCAGCTTTGTGCACAACCAGGAACTCGACGCCGTCATCCTGGGTCCAGAGTTCGGTGGGCAGATGCGCAGCACGTTCCAGCGCGATCTGGCCGCCTCGAATCCGGTCACGCTCGAGCAGTGGCAGCGCCGCCCGCTCGACCAGCGGCTGAAGGAGACCCTGGGTCGCTTGTGGGAGTACTGGTTGTGAAACGCCTGCCGCTTTTGTGGTTCCTGGCCGCCCTGTGGGCACGCGCCGCCTGGGCACACAACAACGACCCGGCCGACGCGTTGCGCGCGCAGCAGGCGGCCCTGCGCAATGAGCTCGCGAACAACGTGTTCCGCCAGCCGATCCATCTGGACTCCAGCGAAGACGGGGCGCGCTTGAGCGGCGACGTCTACGCGCTCGTGGACCACTCCTTCGCGCGCGTCGCAGCATCGATCAAGCACCCGGCGCAGTGGTGCGAGGTGATGATCCTGGTGATCAACGTGAAGCGCTGCGAGGCGGCAGAACGCCGGGTGGTGGTGAATGTCGGCCGCAAGCATGACCAGCCGCTGAAGGACACCTACCGCATAGCCTTCGCCCACGAGCTGGTGGCCGATACCCGCGGCTACCTGTTGATGCGCCTCAACGCGGACGCAGGACCGATGGGAACCAGCGACTTCCGCATCTCGCTCGAGGCCATCCCCAGCGGGCAGCGTGCCTTCATCCACCTGACCGGCGGCCCGACGGCGAGCCGGTGTACGTGCGCAGCATGCGCGGCGCCATCGAGCGAACGACGATGCGCTACTACCTCGCGATCACCGCGTACCTGGACAGCCTCTCGGCGCCGCCGCCCGAACGCATCGAGCGGCGGCTGCGCACCTGGTTCGCCGCCACCGAGCGCTACGCACGGCAGCTGCACGAATTGGACGAGGACGCCTACCTGGCGCTCAAGCGCCAGGAACTGCAGCGCCTGTCGTCCTGACGCTGCTCAGTGCAGCGGCACGCCGGTCTTGGCCTGGAGCTCTTCGCGCGTCACGCCGGGCGCCATCTCGACCACCTTCAGCCCTTCGGGCGTGACGTCCATCACCGCGAGGTCGGTGATGATGCGGTTGACCACGCCCACGCCGGTCAACGGCAAGGTGCACTTGGGCAGGATCTTCAGGTCGGTGCTGCCGTCCTTCTTCTTCGCCACGTGCTCCATCACGACGAGCACGCGCGGCACGCCGCCGACCAGGTCCATCGCGCCGCCCATGCCCTTGACCATCTTGCCGGGGATCATCCAGTTGGCGAGATCGCCCTTCTCGCTCACCTGCATCGCGCCGAGGATCGCGAGGTTGATCTTGCCGCCGCGAATCATCGCGAAGCTGTCGTGCGAGCCGAAGATGCTGGTGCCGGGAATGGTCGTGACGGTTTGCTTGCCGGCGTTGATGAGGTCCGCATCGTCCTCGTCATCGGTGGGGAACGGGCCGATGCCGAGCATGCCGTTCTCGCTCTGCCAGCGTCGGGATGCCGATGCCGAGGTTCACGTAATAGCCGTCCTTGAGTTCGGCAGCGGCCTTCGCGGCCATTTGATCTTGGGTCCAGGGCATGTTCAGTCTCCTCAGGCGCCGTTGCGGATGGTGCGCTTCTCGATGCGCTTCTCGGGATGGGCATTGACGACGATGCGATGCACGTAGATGCCGGGCAGGTGCACGTCGTCCGGATCGATGTCGCCCACCTCGACCAGGTGCTCCACTTCGACGATCGTCGTCTTGCCGGCCATCGCCGCCGCCGGATTGAAGTTGCGCGCGGTGCGGCGGAACACCAGGTTGCCGCTCTTGTCGGCCTTGTAGGCCTTGACCAGTGACACCTCGGGCACCAGCGAGTGCTCCATCACGTAGACGTGGCCATCGAACTCGCGCGTTTCCTTGCCCTCGGCGACGATGGTGCCCACGCCGGTGCGCGTGAAGAAGGCGGGGATGCCCGCGCCGCCGGCGCGCAGCTTCTCGGCCAAAGTGCCCTGCGGCGTGAATTCCAACTCCAGTTCGCCGGCCAGGTACTGGCGCTCGAACTCCTTGTTCTCGCCCACGTAGCTGGAGATCATCTTCTTGATCTGCCGCGTCTCCAGCAGCTTGCCGAGGCCGAAGCCATCGACGCCGGCGTTGTTCGAGATCACCGTTAGGTTCTTGACACCGGACTCCTTCAGCGCTTCGATCAGCGCCTCGGGAATGCCGCAGAGGCCGAAGCCGCCGACGGCCATCAGCTGCCCGTCCTTGACGATGCCATCGAGCGCCGCGGCGGCGTTCGGATAGACCTTGTTCATTGCGCTTGTCTCCTGATTGGAAGCGAACGCTGAAGCGTACTACGTAACCCGTTACGTAAAATTGCCTAAACGACTCCCCGACCCATGGACTACCGCACTGCCTTCGACCTGGCGCCCATCGGCCTCGTGCTGTCGCGCGACCGGCTGATGGTCGATTGCAACCAGCAGGTACTCGCGATGTTCGGCGCGCACAAGGACGAGCTCGTTGGGCAGTCCTTCGAGGTGCTCTACCCGACGCACGACGAGTTCGAACGCACGGGCCAGCGCATCGTCGCCAGCCTGGACACGCAGGGCTGGTACGCCGACGAGCGCGTCATGAAGAGAAGCAGCGGTGAGCTCTTCTGGTGCCATGTATCGGGCCGCGCGCTCGACCCGCAGCATCCGCATGCCGCCGGAATCTGGAGCTTCGAAGACCTCTCCTCGAAGCGCAAGCTCAAGGCCGTGCTCACCGCACGCGAGCGCGAGATCGCCGCGCTGCTGATCGAGGGGCTGACGAGCAAGCAGATCGGCAAACGCCTGGGCGTGAGCCCGCGCACGGTGGATGTCTACCGCGCTCGGCTGATGCGCAAATACAGCGCAGCAACGACGCCGGAGCTGGTGCACAAGCTGCTCTCTGCCTGATCCAGCGGTGCGGGATCAGGCCGCCGGGGACATGAACGGAGCCGGTCACCCGGCGCCCTCGGCGCGCGCGGACCGGTGCAGAGCACTGTCACGCAACAGCCATCGTCGCGTCACGATGGCACAACCTGAGTCGGCTTCAATCGCGCCCGTCCAACAGACGGGCTTGTGTTGAACCGCGGATTCCACTTCCTCCTCGCTGCGCAGTTCGTGTCCGGCCTCGCCGACAACGCACTGCTCCTCATCGCGATCGCCCGCATGTCGGAGCTCGGCCACGCGGCGTGGCTGCTGCCCTGCCTGAAGCTCGTCTTCACGGTGGCCTATGTGTTGTGCGCGCCCTTCGTCGGCCCCTTTGCCGACGCGATGCCCAAAGGCCGCGTGATGCTGCTGGCCAACGGCATGAAGATCGCCGGCTGCCTGCTGCTGATGGGCGGCGTCCATCCGCTGGTCGCGTTCTGTGTGGTCGGCCTCGGCGCGGCGGCCTACTCGCCGGCAAAGTACGGCCTCGTCACCGAGCTGCTGCCGGCGAGCCGCCTCGTCGCGGCCAACGGCTGGCTCGAAGTGAGCACGGTGGTTGCGATCATCCTCGGCTCGGTGCTCGGCGGCGCGCTCGTCAGCCCCGCGTTGCTCGGTCACGCATGGGCCCTGGCCTGGCCGGCCATCGTCGACGGCCCGCGCACGCCGCTGCTGCTGAGCATGACGGTCGCGCTGCTGCTGTACGCCGCCACGCTGGCGCTGAATGCCGGCATCCCGGACAGCGGTGTGCGCTATCCGCCGCACGGCGGCACCGCGCACATGCTGCGCGGCTTCGGCAGCGGACTTGCCACGCTGTGGCGCGATCCGCTGGCGCGCGTGTCGCTGGCGGTGACGACGCT
>VBDL01000680.1 GCA_005884255.1 Betaproteobacteria bacterium
CTTGTCGTCTCGAAGCACGAGCTTCTTGTAGACGCCCCCCTTGGGGTCGGAGAAGACGATCTCGTCGCAGCCTGCCCTATGCCGAACTCCGCCAGGTGCGTCGCGCAGATCGGCGCGCGATCGCGGTAGGGACGCCCATTGCTGAGCGCCCCCCGCACAGATCCCAGCGTGCGCAATTAACGCACTGGGCTCCTACCTCGGGTATTTGACGTCGAAGCGTGCATCGGGCCACGGGTGAAGGACTCGTGCAACAGGCAAGTAGTCGGCGGCGAGCCGGGTCATGCGTTCCCAAGTCGTCCGATCCTTCTGACTGCGCCGCCTGAGCGCACGCCGCCAGAGGTCCGTCACATGGTGTTTGAACGCCGCCAGACTTTCAGTGTTGGTTGGCACCGCGTGGTAGTTGAAGTACCCACGGACCACCTGACCGAGCCATTTGCCCAATTGCGGGATGGGTAGATGCATTCGCCGCCACAGCGCCTCCTTGATCGCCCGCAGCTTGGCGCGCATCCGGTCCCGTCGACTCTTGCGCATGAGCACGAAGCGTCCCCGGGCCGAGCGGCCGCAGATGTGGGTGAACCCAAGGAAGTTAAACGTCTCCGGTTTACCAAGACCTTTCTTGGCTCGGCTCGGCGCCGCAAAGCGGCCGAACTCGATCAGGCGGGTCTTCTCCGGATGCAGCGTCAACGCGAACTTTTCCATCCTCTGCCGCAGGTCCGCCAGGAACTGTTCAGCCTGTGCTTTGTGCTCGAAGCCAACGACGATATCGTCGGCGTAGCGCACGATGATGACCTGACCGCGTGCCGGGTGGTGTCGCCACCGGTCGGCCCACAGGTCGAAGACGTAGTGCAGGTAAATGTTTGCCATCAAGGGCGATACGACTGCCCCTTGAGGCGTGCCTACAACCGTGGGCGTCACCGCCCCGTCTTCCATCACACCGGCCTGAAGCCACTTGCGAATCAAGCGGATCACGCGCTCGTCGCCGATGTGGTGCTCCACGAATCGGACCAGCCACTCATGACTGACCGCGTCGAAGAAGCCCGCGACATCAGCGTCCAGAATCCAGTTCACTTTCCTGCGACCGATCCCTACCGCGAGCGCATCCAGCGCATCGTGCTGGCCGCGTCCCGGCCGGAATCCATAGGAGAACCCCAGGAAGTCTTCTTCGTAGACTGCGTTGAGAACTTCAACCACCGCGCGCTGGACGATTTTGTCCTCCAGCGCAGCGATGCCCAGTGGGCGTTGCTGCCCATCAGGCTTGGCGATGAACTTGCGCCGCGATGGCAGCGCACGATATCCACCTCGGTGTACGCGCTCATGCAGAGCTACAACGTTGGCTTCGAGGTCCTGCCCGTACGCCTGCCATGTGAGGCCATCCACCCCCGGTGCGGCATCCCGCTTGAGCCAGGAGTAGGCGTCCTTCAATAGATCAACCGTGACATGGTGAAGCAGAGCAGTGAACCGTTCCTTCTTCCCTTCCCTTGCTGCTTGACGTACGCGGTCAAGCCCCTGGGGCATGCTTTCCCGGCTCGGCGTCCGGCGCATGTCAGGCTTGCCCGCGTTTCCCTCGGTCCTCTCCCTTGGCTCCACCGGCTCCGCCCTCGGTCGCCCGAGTTTGTTCGTCGGCTTCACAGCTACTACGGGGAGGTCTGACTTCTCCGGCTCGTGCATCATCGGCTTCGGCTCCTCGCCTTCCCGATGCGGACCCTTCCGTACTGCGAAGGGCCAAGCCGGAGATCTCCCGGTTCCCGTGCATGGAGCGTGCGTGCGTGCCAGGTTCTGCGACCCCGCCGGACCGCCGGTGCGCTTGCGATGACGCGCCCCTGCGTGTTGCCTTCCGCTTCTTGAACAGCGTCGGCGTCCGGATCAGCAACTCTTTCGTGGCTCAATGGCTGGCCCGCACGTTCCCCTACCGACGCTTCGCCGACACCCTCGCGGATGCCTGCGCACGGCTCGGGGCCAATGTGGATCGCTACTCCTTCATTGCGGTGGACTTGCACCACTTACTCCATGCCGGTCTCCCGGCGCACTCAAGGTAGTTGTCGCCTCTGTCATGCAGCCAGCGGCTGTATATCTTCGTCGTGCGATGCCGTGGCAACCACCGAGTCGCGCTCGGGGTTGAGCGTGACCGCGCCGATGGGCGACCAGTTGCGCGTGTGTCGCGACCAGCGGGCCGGGTTGCGTTCACGAGCCTGGACGTAGACGGTGTGCCGCGCTGCGAGGATCGCGTGATCGTCGCCCGCGTGGCGCTGCGCCGGGCTGACGTAGCGGATGCCGCTGTGGCGATGGTCGACGTTGTACCAACGCACGAAGTTGGCGGCCCAGGCGCGAGCGCTGGCCAGATCGGGGAAGCCCTTGGCGGGGAACTCCGGTCGGTACTTGGCGGTTCGGAACAGCGATTCGGCATAGGCGTTGTCGTCGCTCACGCGCGGCCTGGAGTACGACGGCTTCACGCCCAGCCAGTACAGCATCGCGAGCACCGTCGTCGCCTTGAGCGTGGCGCCGTTGTCGCCGTGCAGGACGGGCTTCGTTTGCAGCGCGGCGATGCCCTCGGCGAGCCCAGTGCGGCGCACCAGGCGCGCGGCGTGCTCGGCATCGTCACTGTCGTGCACTTCCCAGCCCACGATCTTGCGGCTGTAGAGGTCCAGGATCAAGTACAGGTGGAACCAGCGCCCGGTGACCGTTGCCGGCAGGTAGCTCATGTCCCAGCACCAGACTTGGCGCGGCGCCGTGGCGATATGCGTGGTTGGCGGCCGGCTGGCCTTGGGCGCCTTGGCCCGGCCGCGGTGCGCGGCCTGCCCGTGCGCGCGCAGCACGCGAGCGAAGCTCGACTCGCTGGCGACGTACACGCCCTCGTCGGCGAGCATGGGCACGATGCGCGCCGGCGGTACGTCGGCGAAGCGCGGCTCGTTGGCCACGCGCAGCACCTGCGCGCGCTCGACCGGGCTCAAGGCATGTGCAGGTACCGGGCGCACCGCTGCGGGCCTGCTATCGCCCGATACGAGGCCCTCGCCGGCCTTCCAGCGCTGCAAGGTGCGAACGTCGATGCCGGCGGTCTCGCAGGCCAGGCGCAGCCGCGCGCCGTCGGTGTGAGCCATGAGGATGTTGCGGGCCACGACTTGGCGATCTTCGAGGCCGATCATTCGTCCTCGCCCTTGTGGAAGATCGCCTCGAGTTTTTTTGACAGCACCAGCAACGCCGCCGTCTCCGCCAGCGCGCGCTCCTTGCGACGCAGCTCGCGCTCGAGCTCCTTGATGCGGCGCCGGTCCTGCTTGGTCTGGCTCGGGCTGGCGCGCACCTCCTCGGGTTCGGCCAGCGCCTGGGTGGCGCTGTGCCGCCATGCGGCCAGGTCTTGCGGGTACACCCCGTTGGCACGGCACCAAGCGCTCTTGGCGGCCTCGTCCATCGCCGCCGTCGTCAGCACCGCGTCGAATCGGGCTGCCGCCGTCCAGGCCCGCTCGCGAGCGGGCCTGGACAGCGCCTCACTGCGCCAACGCTCCAGCGTGTCCGCTCCCACGCCGATCTCTCGCCCAACGTCCTCCGCCGACGCGCTCTCGGGCGGCAGCATGCGCGCCACAGCCCTGTCCTTGAATGCTTGTCCGTATCGAGCCACTCTCGTCCTTCATCGCCGCCCCCAGGTTCTTGGTTCTCTCGGGGCGACAACTATTCTGACGCGGGGGGACGATGACGAGGTCCGACATGCTGGGCGGGATGGAGATGCGCAGCCGGCCCGAGATCTCGGTGCGGCGATCCGTCATCAGCGCATCCGCGGCTTCGAACTCCGTCAATCC
>VBDL01000054.1 GCA_005884255.1 Betaproteobacteria bacterium
TTTGCACAGGCCGACATCACGCGCACACCGGGCAACACCGTGGCAGGTCACCGATTCGATCTGTTCTCGATGCTGGTCGAATCGGTGCGCGGCGATCTGGGGGTGGGCCTCGTGCCCCACTACTTCGTCGAGCGGGAGCTGCGCTCGGGCGAGCTGGTGCTGGCGCACCCGAAGGTCGGCCGCAGCAATCGCGGCTACAGCGTTTTCACTGCGCCGCACAAGGCGCAAGACCCGGTGGTCTATGCCTTCGTGCGCTGGCTTGGCGAAGCGGCAGCGGCGGCCGATGCAATCGGGCCGCCCAGCCGCGCGAGCTCGATAGAAACGGCCTGACCTCCGCTCGCGCACGAGCGTGCTCGAGCGCAGCATGCCGCAACGGGGCGCACTGCGCCGCTGGTGGAACCTTCTGCCACCACTTTCCGCTTTCCGCTCCTTGAATCCTGGATGTGAGCATCGTTGGACTCTGTTGCCAGGCAGCTGACCGTCGTGAGCCGCAAAGTCGACCTTGGTTACTTAAGCAACACTTCAGGCTCTGAGTCGCCGCGACCGCCTTTGAACCTTTCGCGAGCCAACTGCAACTGAGCTCGCAAGGACGGCACCCGCGAGCTGACGAGCCAAGCTGGTCCTCCCGCGGGATGGCTCGAGGCTTGGCGGTCGATCGGGTATCTCGCCCTCGATCACGGCCGCCTGCCCCAGGAGTTCCCCATGAAGACATGTCCAGAAATGGCCACCCCGCCGCAAGGCGTATCGAGCGAACCCGTTGACGACGCGCCGCGCATGCTCGCGCGTCAACTGGCTCGCCCGCTGACCGACGAAGAAATCGACCTCGTCGCCGGTGGCATGGCCTCGCGTGCCGATACCAACTGCGAAACAGGTTGCACCTGCGACTGCGGTAGCTGACGCGCCGCACCGTGGGCGTGCCTGTCCGGCACGCCCACGGATCGGCCCGACACCCTTGCTGGAGACAAGCTCATGAGCATCCTGATCCTCGGCTTCCCGGGGGACGTGCACATCCACGCCGTTCGCTGGGCACTCGACCAGGCCGGCGCCGATCACCACGCGCTGTACACGCCGGACCTTCCGCAGGTGCTGCGCGCGTCGGTGCGCCTGGGTGGCGGCATGGCGCCGACGGCATCGTTCCACTGCGAAGGCACCGCAGGCAAGACCGGCGACTACGACGCCGTCTGGTTCCGCCGCAGCGGCCTGTCGATGCGACCGCCGGGCATGCCAGATGCGGACTGGACCATCGCCGAGCGCGAATGTGACCATCACATCGCCATCCTGCGCCACCACCTGGCGCCGAACGCATACTGGGTCAACGACCCCGAAGCGCGCGAACGCGCGATGCTGAAGTCGCCGCAGCTCGAAGCGGCGCGGCGATGCGGGCTGGCGACACCCGAAACGCTGTACAGCAACGACCCCGACGAGATCCGCCGTTTCTACGCCGAGCACAGCGAGCGCGGGGTGATCTTCAAGCTGGTGCACCAGTCGTACTGGCACGCGCAGGCCAGTGGCGCGCGCCACGCGCTGTTCACGACCGAGCTGCGTGACGAGGATTTGCGCGATGATGCCGCGCTATCGGTCTGCCCTGCCACCTACCAGCGCAAGGTCGAGAAGCGCTACGAGCTGCGCGTCACCTGCATGGACGAGGTGTGCTTCGCGGCCCGGCTCGATTCGCAGTCGCGCGAGAAGACGCGCATGGACTGGCGCTCCGACTTCAGCCAGCCCCTGGTGCCGCAGCGCGTCGAGCTGCCGCCACAGGTCGAAGAGCGTTGCGTGCAACTGCTGCGGCGGCTTGGGCTCGCGTTCGGCTGCATTGACCTGATCGTCACCCCTGAAGGCGACTACGTGTTCCTCGAGGTCAACGAGATGGGCCAGTTCCTGTTCGTCGAGGAACGTGCGCCGGCCATCCCCCTGCTGCGTGCGTTTGCGACGCTGCTGGCCGATCGCAAGTTGACGCGTTCGTCGAGGCTGGTCGGCAGCGACCGGCTGAACTACGCCGCGTATCTGGCTTGCGGAGACTTCGACCGCGCCTGCGCCGCCGACGCCGTGCACCATGCGCCCTACCAGGTGCCGGGCCTGGCGCTCGAGCCCTGAGGAAGGCGTCATGTTCCGCCGTGAAGCCGTCGAACAGACGCTGGTGCGCAGCCACGGCACCGTGCTGCTGGCACGGCCGCTCGGCCACAGCGCCCTGACCGCGCTTTTCGCCGCGATCGCCGCGCTGGTGGTCGCGTTCTTCGCGTGCGCCGGCGTCACGCGCAAGGCCGAAGTGAGCGGCATGCTGCTGCCCGCACAAGGCTTGCTGCGCGTGCTGTGCACACAGCCCGGCGTCGTGCTGGAGCGGCCGGTGCACGAAGGCCAGGCGGTCAAGGCCGGAGACGTACTGTTCGTGATCGGCAGCGAACGCGCCAGCACGCGCAACGGCGATGTCGAGCAGGCGATCGCCACGCTGCTGCAGGCGCGGCGCGACAGTCTCTTCAGCGAACAGCAGCAGCTTCGCCAGCAGGCTCAAGGGCGGATCGACGCGGCCACGAGGCGCGCCGACGACTTGTCCGCCGACGTCCACCGCGCCGCAGCGCAACGGGCGTTGCAGCAGCGGCGCGTCGGCCTCGCCGAAGCAGCGCTGCGACGCGTCGCCGACCTGCAGGCTGCCGGCTACGTCTCTGCTGTTCAGTTGCAGGACAAGCAGGCCGACCTGCTCGACCAGCAGCAGCGCCTGGCCGACCTGGATCGTGCGCAGGCCGCGACCCAGCGCGACCTGGACGCCGCACGCGCCGCACTGCGCGAGCTGCCGTTGCAGGCCGCACGCGAGGTGCAGGCCGGGCAACGCGATATCGCAACGCTCGAGCAGGATCTGGCCGAGAACGGCGCGCGCCGCCGCGTACTGGTACGCGCGCCGCAAGACGGCACCGTCACCGCGATCACCGCGGAGCCGGGCCAGCCGGCGGCGTTGAACCAGGCGCTGGCGTCGCTGCTGCCGGCGGGTTCGGCGCTCGAAGCGGAGCTCTACGCCCCCTCGCGGGCCGCCGGCTTCGTGAAGCCCGGCATGCCGGTGCTGTTGCGCTACCAGGCCTACCCGTACCAGAAGTTCGGCCAGGCGCACGGCCGGGTGCGCGAGGTCTCGGCCAGCGCGATGCGTCCCGACGAGCTGGCGCAGGCGAACGGCCCCGCCGCCGAGCCGATGTACCGCGTGCGCGTTGCGCTGGAGCGCCAGGCGGTGACGGCGTACGGCGCCGAGCGCCCACTGATGTCCGGCGCAACGCTCGACGCCACGGTGTTACTGGAGCGGCGGCGCCTGTACGAGTGGGTGCTGGAGCCGCTCTACACGATCAGCGGGAGGATCTGACATGACCCTGGACTCCGCGTTGCGCCTGCGCTTCTGGCGCGGCCGCGAACTGCCGATGCTGCTGCAGGCCGAGGCCACCGAGTGCGGCATCGCGTGCCTGGCGATGGTCGCCGGCTACTGGGGCCTCGCCATCGACCTGGCCGGCATGCGGCGGCGCTTCTCGGTGTCGCTGAAGGGCAGCACGCTGAAGGCACTGATCGTGATGGCGCAGGCGCTCGGCTTGCAGACACGGCCCTTGAAGGTCGCGCTCGAGCAACTGGCCGACCTGCGCCTGCCGTGCCTGCTGCATTGGGACCTGAACCATTTCGTGGTCTTGAAGTCGCTGTCCGCGAAACATGCGGTGATCCACGACCCTTGCTTCGGCGAACGCCGCCTGACGCACGCCGAGCTTTCGGGCCACTTCACCGGCGTGGCGCTGGAGCTGACGCCGGGCAGCAGCTTCGAGCCCGAGCCCGCGCGCCGGCGCTACACGCTGCTGTCGCTGATGGGCCGCGTCGTCGGGCTGCGCCATGGCCTGGTGCAGCTGCTGGTGCTGGCCGGCGCGCTGCAGGTGTGTGCGCTGGCGGCGCCGTTCTATCTGCAATGGATCGTCGACGAAGCGGTGGTCGCGGCGGACCGCGACCTGGTCACGGTGCTGGCGCTCGGCTTCCTGCTGCTAGCGGGGGTGCAGACCGCCATTGCCGCGGTGCGCTCCTGGGTCACGACGGGGCTGTCGACGCATCTGAATTTCCAGTGGCTCGGCAATGCCTTCGCACACCTGATGAAGTTGCCGATCGACTACTTCGAGAAACGTCACCTCGGGGACATCCTGTCGCGCTTCGGGTCGATCCAGACGATCCAGCACAGCCTGACGACGCATTTCGTCGAAGGCATCGTCGACGGCGTGCTGGTGCTGGCAGCGCTGGCGGTGATGCTGCTGTACAGCGCGGCGCTGGCAGGCGTCGCGGCGCTCGCGGTCGCGCTTTACGGTGGCCTGCGCTGGGCCTTGTTCCGGCGCATGCGGCAGGCCTTGTCGGAGCAGCTCGCGCACGGCGCGCGCCAGCAGACTCACTTCCTCGAATCGGCGCGCGGCGTGCAGACGATCCGCCTGTTCAACCGCGCATCGGAGCGCCGCATCGGTTGGATGAACGCGCTGGCCGATCAATTCAACGCGGACCTGCGCTTCGCGCGCTTGACGATCTCATACCAGGGTGCGCAGTCGCTGCTGTTCGGTGCCGAACGCGTCGTCGTGATCTGGCTGGCCGCGCTGGCGGTACTCGACGGCCGCTTCTCGGTCGGCATGCTGTTCGCGTTCCTCGCCTACAAGGAGCAGTTCGCGCAGCGCATGGCGGCGCTGATCGACAAGCTGTGCGACTTGGGGCTGCTACGGCTGCATGCCGACCGCGTGGCCGACATCGTGTTGAGCGAACCCGAGCCCGAGACGCAGGACGTCGAGATCGACTTGCAGCATCTGTCGCCAGCGATCGAAATACGCGGCCTGTCGTTCCGCTATGCCGACGGCGAGCCGTGGGTGATCAAGGATCTGGACCTCGATGTACCGGCCGGCCAGTGTCTGGCAATCACCGGCGCGTCGGGCTGCGGCAAGACGACGCTGGTCAAGCTGCTGCTCGGGCTGTTGGCGCCCAACGAAGGCGAGATCCGCGTCGGCGGCCAGCGCATCGACCGCCTCGGGCTGGCCAACTACCGCCAGTTGCTCGGCACGGTGATGCAGGAAGACCAGCTGTTTGCCGGCTCGATCGCCGACAACATCGCCTTCTTCGACCCGACGCAAGACCGCGAGCGCATCGAGGCGTGCGCCCGTGCCGCGGCGATCCACGACGAGATCCATACGATGCCGATGGCCTACGGCACGCTGGTCGGCGACAT
Source organism: Betaproteobacteria bacterium (assembly GCA_005884255.1). Taxonomy (GTDB): domain Bacteria; phylum Pseudomonadota; class Gammaproteobacteria; order Burkholderiales; family Burkholderiaceae_C; genus VBDL01. Next base: position 5,210 of record VBDL01000054.1, read on the forward strand.
CGGCAGCGCACTGTCCGGGGGCCAGCGCCAGCGCATCCTGCTGGCGCGCGCGCTATACCGCCAGCCGCGCATCCTGGTGCTCGACGAGGCGACGAGCCACCTCGACAGCGGAAAGGAGCAGGCGGTGAACTCCGCAATACGCCAGATCGCGCTGACGCGCATCATCGTCGCTCATCGCAGCGAGACGATCGCGATGGCGCAGCGGGTGGTGATGCTGGATCGCGGGCGTATCAGGCGCGACATGTCGATCGAGCAAGAGCCGATCGGAGGTGGGCCCGCCGACGGTCTGGCGCCGCTTCGGGCCTAGTCCTCGTGGTAGGCAGTGCGTGAGTCCAATCAGTCAGTCGACGATCGGAGACGTCAGATCGTCGTCGGCGCGAACACGATGCGCGCGAACACGTTGTGCGACCAGACGTCCTGCTGCGCCAGATCAGTGAGCGCAAGCATGATCTGCCCCTTGGACGCGAGCACCGCAACGAGCTTCATGCCGGTGAAGACATGCAGGTTGTGCAGCTTGTCGATGCGCGACGGCCGGTCGACGGCGACGATCAGTTGCGAGCCATGCTTCATCAGCGGCAACGCGCGCGACGCCGTCGCCAGGCGCAGCGGCAGCAAGCGTACTGCGTCGATGTCGATCGGAAACCGCGTCAGGTCCACCAGTGGGTAACCCATCTTGTGGGCCAGCGCCGTATTGAGGTCGGAACGCGAGATCACGCCCGAGGACACCAGCATCTCGCCCAGCGGCTGGTCGCCGCGCTGCTCGGCCAGTGCCCGAGACAGCTGCTCGTGCGTCACCAGCCCGAGGTTGATCAACGCCTGGCCGAGGCGCAGGACCGGCATGCACCGCTGTGCCTCGATCGCGCAAAGCAATTCGTGGCGCGTCGCGATCCAGCGCTCGGCGGCGATCTCCTCGGCCGATTGCCCGAACTCGCAAGCCGTGTACGCGCATCGCGGCACGAACACGCGCTGCAGCGTGCGGTCATCATCCAGCGGCGTGAACAGGTACAAGCCGGCATTATTCGCGACATAGCCTGCCGTGCGGCCGACGATCGGCTTTCCATCCTTCGCCTGCAGACGGTACTCGCGCTCTTGCGCGGCAAAGGGCACACGCTCGACCGGCGCGCCCGCCATCTTGGGAGCGGGCACCAGAGGATCCTTCAGCACCAGCCTGCGCAGCCGGCTGAACGGGAGGGTGACGTCCGAGGTTTTGGCGCTGAGGCGGAACCTCAGGTACGCGGCGGTTGGATTGAAGTCCAGCATCTCGCCGTCGGCCGTGGTGCCCCACGACAGTTCGATCGAGCATGCCTGCACCGCGTCGTTGTCCGGTGGCGGCACGTGCCGCCATGCAAAGGGCGGCGTCGGCCATTGCCGTCGCTCGGGTGCGATCTCGATGGCCGGAAACGGGGGAAGGATGTCTGACATGGTCGATTCTCCCTGCGCGCTCATGCGACCGTGACCCGGTCCCGGCCCATCTGTTTGGAGCGGTACAGCGCTGCGTCTGCGCTGGCGATCAAACCAGATGCATGATCCCCTGGCCGCCACGCTGCCGGGTGCGCTGCCATTCGCCCGACGACCGCACGCAGAAGCTCGGCGCTTTGCTCTCGCCCTTGCGCATAGCGGCAGCGGCTCATGTCCTGCTCGCCCCCGTGACCGCCCTGGTGTCGCCGAACAGCGACTCGCGGAAGGATTCCGCCTGTGAGCGGTCGTCCAGCGCCCACAGCAGCAGCGCGCGCGCCGACATCGGCTTGGCGAACAGGAAACCCTGCATCTCGTCGCAGCCCATCGCGGTGAGAAGTTGCTGCTGCCGCTCGTTCTCGACGCCTTCGGCGACGACGCGCAAGCCCAGCGCATGCGCGAGCTTGACGACCGCATCGATGACCGCACGCGCATCGACGCTGTTCTCGATGTCCATCACGAAGCTGCGATCGATCTTCAGCTCCTCGGCGGGCAGCTTGCGCAGGTAGCTCAGGCTCGAGTAGCCGGTGCCGAAGTCGTCGATCGACAGGTGGATGCCCGCCGAGCCGAGGCGGCGGAAGGTCGCCTGGGTGGCCTTGGTGTCCTCCATCGCCACCGATTCGGTGATCTCGCAGGTGAGGAGCGACGGATGGATGCGGTGCCGACTCAGCGCCTCCTCGATGCGCTCGACGATGTCCTCCTGGCGCATCTGCAATGCGGACAGGTTCACGGCGAGGCGCATGCGCAGCCCCTGCTCGCGCCACCGCCTCGCCTGCCGGCAGGCTTCCTCGATGACCCAGTTGCCCAGCGCGCCGATCAGTCCGTGGCGCTCGGCCAGAGGGATGAACACGTCCGGCGGCACCATGCCGCGCCGCTTGTGCTTCCAGCGCAGCAGCGCTTCTGCAGCCGCCACCTTGCCGCTCTTGGTGTCGATCTTCGGCTGGTAGAACAGCTCCATCTCGCGGTTCTCGAGCGCATGCCGCAGATCGCCGATCATCTCGAACTTGTCGTGCGCGTCCTCGTCCATCGCTGGCGTGTAGAAGCTGTAGCAAGAACCGCCGGAGCGCTTCGACGCGTACATCGCTGCGTCGGCTCGGGCGATCAGCTTCGTATGGGCGCCGCTGTCCGGATAGAACACGATGCCGATGGAACATGAGATGGCGACATCGCGGCCCTCGACTTCGTACGGGCGGCTGATTTCCTCGATCAGGCGCTTGGCCACCTGAGCGACCGCCTCCTGGCTCGGGTTGCCGGTCATCATCAGCACGAACTCGTCGCCGCCGATGCGCGCGGGCGTGTCCGCGGAACGCGACGCCAACTTCACTCGCTCGCCGACCTGGCGCAGCACCTGGTCGCCGCTGCTGTGGCCGAAGGTGTCGTTGACGGGCTTGAAGCCATCGAGATCGATGAACAGCAGCGCAAGGCGGCTGTGCGAAGCATCACAGCGGGCGACGTGAGCGGCCAGCTGATCCTCGAAATGCACGCGGGTCGCCAGCCTGGTCAGCGCGTCGACCGACGGCGCGGAGCGCGAGGCCGGTCGTTCGTTCTCCCGGCGCTGCGCGCCTTCCTCCAGTGCGATGGCGAGCAGGCCCGACAGCAACGCGATGATCACCATGCCCGCCGCCTGCGGCGCGTCGCCGCCGAACCCCAACCCGAGCGGGCCGCTGCGGGCGAGCAGGGGGCTCAGCGTCAGCAGCGCAGCCGCAAGGGTTGGCGCAGCCATCTTCAGCATTCGCACGGCTCGCTGCTGCCCGGTGTCGATCTGCAGCATCACGAGAGCGCACGCCAGCAAGGTCGCCAGCAAGCCCGAACCCAGCGCGCTCCACACCCCGAAGGCCGCCGAGGCGCCGGGCGCCGCAACGAAGCCATGGAGCAGGACGACGAACCAGCATGCGAGCCCGGTCACGATAAATCGGGTCGAGGCGGATTCGTTCGCGGCGTTCGACGCCGCGCTTGCGCCGACCGCGAGCATTACGGCAAAGACCAGTGCGAGCGCCGATTGTGTCTGCGCGCTGAAGAAATGCACGTCCTCCTGCGTCAGCGCATGCGCCGGCCACCAGATGCCGAGTGCGAGCAGCCCGATTGCTGCCGCGTCGAGCGCGATCGACAAGCGCTTGGGCCGCGCGTAGCTGTGCCGGCCCAGCGCTGCGCCCGCCCACAGCAGCGCCGCAGCCACGATCAGCGCGACGACGCAGTCCAGGGCACCAGGGCTCGAGGTGATATCGGTTGCAGGCATAAGTCACCGCGGCTCAGGCAATGGGTTTGCGTCTGGGCCGTTCCCGCTTGCGTCGAGACATGTGTCGGCCCCCCTGGGGTGAGCGTCGATGCGCATCAGATGAAGCTCGTACAGCGCCATCAATTCCTCGATGATCTTCGGCGGAAGGCCCTGGCGTCCGCCTCGCAGATCGCCCAGCAGGCCGATGAACGTGTACTCGGTCAAGCCTTCGTCATGCCACAAAGCGGCGATCCGGTTGACGATTCTTGGAAACCGTTGACACAGTTCGGCCGGCCGCATCTTGTCGGGCAGGCGCTCGAGCCAGCGAGTCGCCTTGTCGCTGAGCGCCAGATCCCGGTGGCGCT
>VBDL01000674.1:0-2226 GCA_005884255.1 Betaproteobacteria bacterium
GATGAACTCGCCGAACGGCACCAGGTGGTGCTTGTCGTAGCGGTATTCGCCCGCCGTCGACAACCCGGCCACCGAGTTCGTATAGCCGTGCTCGAAGTCGCCCAGCGGCACGCCGACGAGTGCCGCCCGTCCGCCGGCGCGAAAGCGCGCGGCCAGCGACGGCCAGTAGCCGGGATCGAACTGCTCGAGCTGCCCCGGCAGCAGCGGCACCGCGGTCTCCGGCGTGACGATCAGCTCGGCGTTCGACTCGAACAAGCGGCCGGCGACCCAGGCCAGCTCCTGCGGCAGCTGCTCGGCGCTGAACTTCTCGTCCTGCGCGACGTTGGTCTGCAGCAGCGCGACGCGCAGCCGGCCGGCGGAGGCGGTGAACTCCGCGCGCGGCGCCAGCCACAGGGCGATGAGCAACATCACGGCCGCGGCAGCCTGTAGGGTGGGCTTCAGCCCACCGGTGCCTGGTGGGCTGAAGCCCACCCTACGAGGCACAGCGCCGACGCCCGCCGCGGCGATCCACGCCGCCACGGCACCGATGCCATAGACACCCAGCCAGGGCGCGAGCGCGGCCAGCGGGCCGTCGATTTGCGTGTAGCCGGCGGCACCCCACGGGAAGCCGGTGAAGACGACACCGCGCGCCAGCTCGGCGAGCAGCCAGCAGCCGGCGAACAGCAGCGCGTCGCGCCCGGCGGTGCCGCGCCGCAGCCGCGCGAACAGCGCCATCGCGGCAGCCAGCAACAGACTCAAGGCGACGCTGAGCAGCAGCACAGCCAGCGCCGCGAGCGGCGCGAACAGCCCACCGTAGCGGTGCATGCTGATGAAGAGCCACCACACGCTGGCACCGAGCCAGCAGCTGCCGAACACGCCGCCGAGCAGCGCCGCGCGGCCTGCGCCGGCGTGCGACACGCGGCCGTAGAGCACGGCGATGCAGGCCAGCGCGAACGGCCACAGCGCGGTGTGCACGAGCGGCACGCTCAGCAGCGCGCCCACGGCGGCAGTCGCCGCCAGCTCGGCCCAGCGGCCGGATGCGCGGGAGCTCTCGAGGAAGCGCCGGGCCGCTCCCAAGCTTCCTCGTCCCCCTCGGGGGGCCCGACGCGAAGCGGCGGGTTTGGGGGCGCTCAAACTGCGCCCGCCGGCCGTTCCGACTCGTGCGTCTCGGGCGCCTCGCTGCGCGTCACCTTGAACCAGCGCACGGCGCCACCGCGCGTCAGCATCACCGCGAAGTTCAGCCCGCCGACCTCCACCGCCTCGCCGCGCCGCGGCACGCGGCCGAGCTCTTGCGCGACCAGGCCGCCGATGGTGTCGAAGTCCTGGTCCGGCAGCGACACCCCGAACGCGCCGTTGACCGCCTCGATCGAGGTGTCGCCCGCCACGCGCTGGCTGCCGTCGGCCAGCGTGTAGATGCCGGCCTCGCCATCGGCCTCGTCGAACTCGTCCTCGATCTCGCCGACGATCTCCTCCAGCACGTCCTCGATGGTGATCAACCCGGCGGTGTTGCCGAACTCGTCGATGACGATCGCCAGGTGGTTGCGATTGGAGCGGAAGTCGCGCAGCAGCTCGTTCAGACCCTTGGACTCCGGCACGAACACCGCCGGCCGCAGCAGGGTGCGCAGATTGAGCTCCGGCGCGCGCTGCAGCTTCAGCAGGTCCTTGGCCATCAGGATGCCGATGATGTTGTCGCGCTGGCCGTCGTACACCGGGAAGCGCGAGTGCGCGGTGTCGATCACCAGCGCGAGCAGCTCGTCATACGGTGCGTCGATGGCCAGCAGGTCCATGCGCTTGGCCGGCACCATGGCGTCGCCGGCCGTCAGGTCGGCCATGCGGATCACGCCCTCGAGCATCATGCGCGACTCGGGCTCGATCAGCTCGCGCTGCTCGGCCTCGGCCAGCGTCTCGATCAACTCGTCTTTCGATTCGGGGCCCGGCGCGAGGAACTCGACGAGGCGGTCGAACAGCGTGCGGCGATCGCCGGACGCGGCGGGCCTGGGGCGGGCTGGGTGGGGGTCGGACATCGCGCCAGGGCGAAGAGAGTCGCGGGAGGTCAAGAATACCCTATGGCTTGACAGGCCTCGCCCCTTGCACCACAGTTCGCCGCCCTCATTTGTCAGGGCTGTCTCGCCTCACCGGAAGTTACTTATGAGTCTGATCCCTGCCACCATCCTGACCGGCTTCCTGGGCAGTGGAAAGACCACGTTGCTGAAGCGCGTACTGACCGAATCGCACGGGCAGAAGATC
>VBDL01000674.1:2235-5416 GCA_005884255.1 Betaproteobacteria bacterium
ATCGACAACGAAATCCTCGTGGCCGACACCACCGAGCAGATCCTGCAGCTGTCCAACGGCTGCGTCTGCTGCACGATCCGCGAGGACCTGCGCTCCACGCTGGCCGAGCTGGCCGAGAAGAAGCGCAAGGGCGAGCTCGATTTCGAGCGCGTCGTCATCGAGACCACCGGCTTGGCCGACCCCGGCCCGGTGGCGCAGACCTTCTTCATGGACGACGAGATCGCCGAGAGCTATCTGCTGGATTCGATTCTCACGCTGGTGGATGCCAAGCACGCCGACAAGCAGCTCGACGAGCGCCAGGAGGCGCGCCGCCAAGTGGGCTTTGCCGACCAGATCTTCATCAGCAAGAGCGACCTGGTCGGCGACACCGAGGTCGACGAGCTCACGCATCGGCTCAAGCACATGAATCCGCGCGCGCCGCAGCGCAAGGTGCATTTCGGCGAGGTGCCGATCGGCGAGGTGTTCGACCTGCGCGGCTTCAACCTGAATGCCAAGCTCGACATCGACCCCGACTTCCTGAAGGAGGAAGAGGAGCACCACCACCATGAGCACGAGCACGAGCACGGTGAGCACTGCGACCACCCGCACCACCACCATCACGACGACGACGTGAAGTCCTTCGTGTTCCGCTCGGAGCGGCCGTTCAACGCCGCCAAGCTGGAAGACTTCCTCGGTGCCATCGTGCAGGTGTACGGCCCGAAGATGCTGCGCTACAAGGGCGTGCTCTTCATGAAGGGCAGCGACAAGAAAGTGGTGTTCCAGGGCGTGCACCAGCTGATGGGCAGCGACCTCGGCCCGAAGTGGGCGCCCGGCGAGAAGAAGAACAGCAAGATGGTGTTCATCGGCATCGACCTGCCACGCGACATCTTTCTGCAAGGGCTCGAGCAGTGCCTGGTTTGAGCCTGCGACAAGCACCTGCGATTTCACCTTCACCAGGAAACAACGCCGCTACAATCCGCCCGCCCAATTTGATTCGGGATCACTCCCGCTACCACGCTGGTGCAGGTATAACTGCCTGAAGCGAGGAGACCGAAGTGAACAAGACCACGGCCAAGCGAGCCACCCCTGCCAAGACGGCTGCCAAGAAGCCGGCGGCCAAGGCGGCTGCGCGCCCGACGGCGAAGCCCGCGGCCCAGAGCGCGGCGCCAAAGGCGGCGGCAAGCAAGTCCGTTCCGGCGAAGAAGGCGGCCCCGGCGAAGGCGGCGCACAAGCCCGCGGCCAAGGCGGCGCATCCGAAGCCTGCCGGCAAGTCGGCCCCGCCGCCAGCCAAGGCCGTTCACCACGCTCCGGCGCCCAAGGCGCCCAGCAAATCACCCGTACATGCACCCGCGGCGCACAAGCCCCACAGCAAACCGGCGCCTGCGCCTGCCGCCGCGGTCCCCGCGGCGAGCGCACCTGCCGTGCCCGCCGCGCCTCAAGCCAACCGCTTCGCCGATCGATTCTCGCCGGCCAAGCCACCGACCCGAACAATGAACCACGTCATCACCGAGACACCGAAGCCCGCGCACAAGGCGGATCCCCGCCTGGTCAATGCCTGGAAGACCAAGGCAGGCCGCGAGCTGACCGAAGACGAGCTGCTGGCCATGCCCGACAGCGAGTACATGAACGAGAAGCAGCTCGACTTCTTCCGCGCCAAACTCACGGCGCTGAAGGACGACCTGCTGTCCAACGCCGGCGAGACCACCGAGCACCTGCGCGAGGACACCTCCATCGTGCCCGACCCGGCCGACCGCGCGACCATCGAGGAAGAGCATGCGCTGGAGCTGCGCACGCGCGACCGCGAGCGCAAGCTGCTGAAGAAGATCGGCCAGTCGCTGGCGCGCATCGACGCGGGTGATTACGGTTTCTGTGACGAAACCGGCGAGCCGATCGGGCTCGGCCGTTTGATCGCGCGGCCGACCGCTACACTGTCGCTCGAAGCCCAGCAGCGTCGCGAGCTGAAGCAGAAGATGTTCGGCGACTAAGCGGGCCACCGCTCACTCGCCCCTTCATGTCGGATCCCAAAGACAGCGAGAGTTTCTTCCGCAAGGTCGTACGCTTCGTGGCCAATCCGGCCACGGACTGGGCCGAGCTGAATTCGCGGCAAGACCCCGACACGCGCGAGACCGAGCTCGAACGCTCGGAACTCAAGGCGATGATCGAGCGCAAGCGGCGCAACGACTTCGTGCGCAAGCGCGAGTTCGACATGCTGCGCAAGGTGCGCCGCGAAGGCCTGTCGCCCGACCACCTCGCCGCGCTGGCAGGCAACTCGCGCATCGACGACTCCGAGGCGCGCAACTCCGAGACCGCCCCCGCCAAGCAGCCCGAGGGCGGCGTGAAGGCGAAGATCGACGAGATCGAGCAGCAGATGGTCGGCGACGGCGGCTTCAACGCGTCGTCGCGCCGCCCGCCGCCGTCGATGTACGGCGCGCCCACCTTGTCGGCCTCGCTCGAGGTGCGCGGCACCGAACGCCATCTGGCCCCGACCACGCCACTGCCGCTGCCGTGATGACGCCTGGCGTCTCGCCGCTGTCGCCCCTGACCTTCACCACCGACACCAATGGTGCCGACTTCGGCCACCCGTTCGCCGTCGAGGTCAGCGAGGCGGTGCACGACCCCGAGCTGGATGAGGCGGTGATCGCCTTCGCCAACGCCGACTTCGAGCAGTGCGAGCAGTCGGTCTCGCAGCTCACGCGGCCGGGCGGTGCACGCGCACAGCATGCGGAGACCTGGCTGGTGCTGTTCGATCTGTATCGCGCCATCGGCCAGGCGGCCAAGTTCGAGGCGCTGGCCAACGAATACGCGCAGCAGTTCGGCTGGTCCGCGCCGCAGTGGTTCTCGCTGCCCAAGCTGGTGGCCGAGGCCGCCGCCGAAGAGCGTTCGGAACCGGCGCGCGCCACCGGCGAGATCGGCTGGGTCTGCCCGGAAGTGCTGGACACCGAAGCGGTGGCGCGCCTGGGCTCGCAGACGCTGCAGATGCCGCTGCCCTGGGTGTTCGACTGGGGCGCGTTGCGCGGCATCGAGCCCGAAGCCTGCGCGCGGCTGTCGGAGCTGTTCCGCCAGTGGGCCGACCAGCCGCTGGACATGCGCTGGCTCAGCGGCGAGCGCTTCTTCATCACGCTGCAGGATGCTGCGCCCACCGGCGTGCGCGATGTCGACCCGGTGTACTGGACGCTGCGCCTCGATGCGCTGCGCCTGGCCA
>VBDL01000675.1 GCA_005884255.1 Betaproteobacteria bacterium
GACGCTCGAAGATGTGCACGGCAGCGTGCAGGTGGCTAGCGTCGAACTGTCGGGCCAGCTCGTCGGCGACATCGGCGTGACGCTCGGCAAGATCGACACCCAGCTGCGGCGCGCACCGATCGTCAACGTGTCGTGCGCCAAGCTGATCCGCGTCGACTTCATCGCCGCCGGCGACCTGCTGAACTGGGTGCTGGCGCGCCGCAGCGAGAACCGCACGGTGAACTTGGTCGAGGCGCACCGGCTGGTGGCGCTGTTCTTCGGTGCGATGGGCATCACCGAGCACGCGAAGGTCAAGGTAAGAACGGTGTGACTCGGCGCCCCTGCGCACGCCGGGGGCATTGAAGCTTCACGTCGCGGCCTTACATTGTCGCGATGGAACCCTATCACGGCACCACCATCGTCAGCG
>VBDL01000676.1 GCA_005884255.1 Betaproteobacteria bacterium
CGACGCGCCGATCGACAGCGGGAACAGCAGCAAGCCGCCGAGGCCGAAAGTAAACGCGAGCGGTGGGCTGCCGATGAACACGTCGGCGGCGGTGGCGCGCAGCACGCGGCGCGGCCAGCAGGCACAGGCCGCCATCACGTCGCGGTGGAAATGCATCGTGCCCTTGGGTTGGCCGGTGGTGCCCGAGGTGAACGCGATCAGGCAGGTGTCGTCGGCCGCGGTGTCGACGTTGTCGAACTGCGCGCTCTTGCCGGCCAGGCGGGCTTCGAGGCCATCGGGCGCATCGCTGTGGTAGCGCAGCACGCGCTTCAGTGTCGGGCAGGCCCCGCGCGCTGCATCGAGCTCGCCCACCAGGCGCGCATCGCACAGCGCATGGCTGACTTCCGCCTTCTGCACGATCTGCGTCAGTTCCTTCGCGCGCAGCAGCGGCATGCTGCCCACCGCGATGCCGCCTGCCTTGACGACGCCGAACCAGCAGGCCGCCAGCATGGGCTGGTTCGCGCCGCGCAGCAGAACGCGATCCCATGTCTTCCACCAGCACGCGCGCGATGCGGTTGGCCTGCGCTTGCAGTTGCGCGTAGGTCCACTGCACCCCGCCGCCTCGCACGCAGGGTCGGTCGCCGTGGCCCTGTGCGACCCAGCGGTCGAGCAGCTCGCTGGCGCAGTTCAGCCGCTCGGGAAACTGCAGCTCCGGCAGCTCGAAGATGAATTCCGGTTGCTGATGGAGCGGCGGCAATCGGTCGCGTGCAAAGGTATCGAGGTGAGCGCTGCGGGTCATCGAAGGCTCCTGGTCCGGGATTGAATATACTTTACATCTAAACTATTTCCCTCCGCCAGCCCCGGCCCCTATCATCGTCCGCATGTCGATCGCAGCACCTCGTTTGTGGGACATCTCGCCGCCCGTGTCGGCCGCCTCGCCGGTGTTCCCGGGCGACACGGCGTTCGATCTGCGCTGGAGCTGGCAGCTCGGGCCCGAGTGCCCAGTGAACGTGAGCACCTTGACGCTGTCGCCGCACACCGGCGCGCATGCCGATGCGCCGCTGCACTACGACGCGCAAGGCATGCCCATCGGCCTGCTCGATCTCGCGCCCTACCTCGGCGATCGGCTGCGGCCCGTTGATCGAATGGCGACACCTCGCGCACGCGCTCGAAGACCTGCCGCCACGCGTGCTCGTGCGCACCTACGAGCGCGCGCCGCTCGATCACTTCGACGACGCGCTCGCGGCCTACGCACCCGACACCATCGAGCGCCTGGCCGAGATCGGCGTCGCGCTGATCGGCATCGATACAGCGAGCATCGACCCGGCAGACAGCAAGGCGCTCGCCAGCCATCAGGTGATCCGCCGTCGCGGCCTGCGCGTGCTGGAGAACCTGGTGCTCGACGAGGTGCCCGAAGGCGACTACGAGCTGATCGCGTTGCCGCTGAAGCTGATCACCGCCGATGCGTCCCCTGTCCGAGCGGTATTGAGAGAACTTGCATGACGACCAGAAACGACTGCTTCGCGCTCGACGCGCAAGACCGCTTGAGCCCTTTGCGTGAGCAGTTCGCGCTGCCGCCGGGTGTGATCTACCTCGACGGCAACTCGCTGGGCGTGATGCCGCAGGCGACACCGCAGCGCGTGCAGCAGGTGGTGCGTGATGAATGGGGCGCGGACCTGATCCGCAGCTGGAACAGCGCCGGCTGGATCACGCTGCCGCAGCGCGTGGGCGACAAGATCGCACGCCTCGTGGGCGCCGAGGCCGGCGAACTGGTGGTGGCCGACTCGACCTCGGTGAACCTGTTCAAGGTGCTGAGTGCCGCGCTGGCGATCGCGAAGGCCGACGCACCGCAGCGCTGCGTGATCGTCTCGGAGCGCTCGAACTTCCCCACCGACCTCTACATCGCCGAGGGCCTCGCGCGCGAGCGCGGCTGCGAGCTGGTGCTGTGCGAGCCCGACGAGATCGAGGGCCTGCTCGACGAACGCGTCGCGGTGCTGATGCTCACGCAGGTGAACTACCGCACCGGCCGGCTGCACGACATGGCGGCGCTCACCGCCAAGGCGCATGCCGCCGGTGTGCTGGCGATCTGGGACCTCGCACACTCGGCCGGCGCGCTGCCGGTGGATCTGAAGGGCGCCAATGCCGACTTCGCCGTCGGCTGCGGCTACAAGTACCTCAACGGCGGCCCCGGCGCGCCCGCTTTCGTGTGGGCGCATCCGCGGCATGCCGAGCGCTTCTGGCAGCCACTGTCGGGCTGGATGGGCCATGCGGCGCCGTTCGAGTTCACACCGCACTATCGGCCCGCCGCCGGCATCGCGCGCTACCTGTGCGGCACGCCGCCGGTGGTCTCACTGGCGGCGCTCGAGTGCGGTGTCGACACCGTGCTCGCGGCCGAAGAACATGGCGGCATGCCCGCGCTGCGCGAGAAGTCGCTGGCGCTGACGCGGCTCTTCATCGAGCTGGTCGAGACGCGCTGCGCCGGCCAGGGGCTCACGCTGTTCACGCCGCGCGATGAGCGCCAGCGCGGCAGCCAGGTCTGCTTCGCGCACGACGAGGGCGCCTACGCCATCGTGCAGGCGCTGATCGCGAGGGGTGTGATCGGCGATTTCCGGGCCCCGGACATCGCGCGCTTCGGCTTCACGCCGCTGTACACCAGCTTCGCGGACGTGTGGGATGCAGTGGAGCACCTGAAGCAGGTGCTCGAACGCGGCGAATGGCGCGAGGCGCGCTTCAACGAACGGGCAGCAGTGACATGAGCAAGAGAGGCGAGCACATCGTCAAGGAAGAAGGCGCGCAGCTCGATTTCTCGCGCGACATGAGCTATGGCGACTACCTGCATCTCGATGAGCTGCTGAGCGCGCAGCATCCGTTGTCGCCCGAGCACAACGAGATGCTGTTCATCGTGCAGCACCAGACCAGCGAGCTGTGGATGAAGCTGATGCTGCACGAGCTGGGCGCCGCCATCGGCTGCATCTCGCGCGACGAGCTGCCGCCGGCCTTCAAGATGCTCGCGCGCGTGAGCCGCATCATGGAGCAGTTGGTACATGCGTGGGACGTGCTGGCGACGATGACGCCGCCGGAGTACTCGGCGATCCGCCCGTACCTCTCGAACAGCAGCGGCTTCCAGAGCTGGCAGTACCGCTGCATCGAGTTCATGCTCGGCAACAAGAACGCGTCGATGCTGCAGCCGCATGCGCACAGTGCGGCGCGGCTGGCGCAGGTGGAGGCCGCGTATCGCGCGCCGTCGCTGTACGACGAGGCGCTGCGCCTGCTGGCGCGGCGCGGCTTGGCCGTGCCGAAGACGCACACCGAGCGCGACTGGACGCAGCCCTACACACCGAGCGACGAGGTCGAGCAGGCCTGGCTGGTGGCCTACCGCGACCCCGAGGCGCACTGGGATTTGTACCAGCTCGGCGAGGAGCTCACCGATCTCGAAGACGCCTTCCGCCTGTGGCGCTTCCGCCATGTGACGACGGTGGAGCGCGTGATCGGCTTCAAGCGCGGCACCGGCGGCACGTCGGGCGTCGTGCTCGACGTCGTGCTGTTCCCCGAGATCTGGAAGCTGCGCACCGATCTCTGAGATCGCTCAGCCTCCGGTGCCCTCCGGGAACACCAGCGACGCGTGCACCGCGCCCTTGCTGCCGACCTTCAGCACGCCGGACTTCGCCGTCTTGCCATCGAGCGTGGCCTCCACGCGGTAGCTGCCCGGCGGCAGCTTCACCAGCATGAAGGGCCCGTCGGCCTTGGTCTGCAGCACGGCGGCGCCCTTCGCATCGACGATCTTCACTTCGGCGTCGGACACGTACTCGTTCTTCGGCAACGCGCGACGCGACATCTCGATGCTCAGGGCATATTGCGACTGCGCCGCCTTGAAGTCGGCCGCCGCGCCTTCGCCGATGCCGCCGGAGACCCAGCTCACCGCGCCCTCGGTCTGCGCCGCCGGCAGATCGGCGCGCACCACCGGCGCGGCCACCACCAGCGCACAGGCGAGAAGCAGGAATTTACGTTGCATCGTCAACTCCTTACGAACCCAGATTCAGCGGCACGAACAGGCGTTCGCCTTCGCGCTGCACCAGCAGCGCCACGGTCTTCGGCTTGCTCGCTAGCACGCCCTTCACCTGCTCGACCGAGCTGACGGGCTTGCCATTGATGGCCAGCAGCACATCGCCCGGCTCGATGCCGGCACGCGCCGCGGCGCCGCCCACGTCCTCGATGACGAGGCCGTGGTCGAGCTTGGCCTGCGACTTCTCTTCCTTCGTCAGCGGCCGCATCGACAGGCCCAGCCGCAGCGTGTCGCCGCCCTGCTCTTCGTCGGCCGAGGCCTGCTGCTCCTTCTCGCTGACGCGGCCGAGCTTGATGTCGACGTCGCGTGCCGACTTGTCGCGCCACACCTTGAGCTTGACCGTCTCGCCCGGCGATGCCAGGCCGATGCGGCTGGACAGCTGGCCCGAGCGAACGATGGCCTCACCATTGACCTCGGTGATCACGTCGCCCGCCTTCAGGCCCGCCTTCGCCGCCGGGCTGTCGGACGCAACGCGCGCCACCAGCGCCCCGTCAGGGCGCGGCAGGCCGAACGATTCGGCCAGTGACTGGTTCAGGTCCTGCACGACGACGCCGATGCGCGCGTGCTGCGCCTTGCCGGTGGCGACGATCTGGTCCTTGACCTTCATCGCCACGTCGATCGGGATCGCGAACGCCAGGCCCTGGTAGCCGCCGCTTTGCGAATAGATCTGCGAGTTGATGCCCACCACGCCACCGGCACCGTCGAACAGCGGGCCGCCGGAGTTGCCGGGGTTCACCGCCGCGTCGGTCTGGATGAACGGCACCACTGCGTCTCCCGGCAACGAACGGCCCTTGGCGCTGACGATGCCGGCGGTGGCCGACTGCTCGAAGCCATAGGGCGCGCCGATCGCCAGCACCGGGTCACCCACCTGCAGCTGCTTCGGGTCGCCGAAGCGCACGACCGGCAGGTTCTTCGCATTCACGCGCAGCACCGCGATGTCGGTGGCGGGGTCGGAGCCCAGCACCTTGGCCGCGTACTCGCGGCGATCGGCCAGCTTGACGGTCACTTCCTTCGCATCGCGCACGACATGCGCATTGGTGAGGATCAGGCCGTCGCTGGCAATGACGAAGCCCGAGCCCTGGCCCTTGAACGGCACCGCACCGCCGCCGCGCCGCTGGCCGAAGCCTGGCAGGCCGCGGAAGAACTGGAAGAAGGGGTCGCTCTCGATGCCGGGCGGCAGGCCCTCGGACTCGACCTTGCGCGTGCCCTCGACATTGACGCCGACCACCGCCGCCCCGTACTGCTGCACGATCGCGCGGTAGTTCGGTGCGGCCACCGGCGGGATGCCGGCGCTCTGCGGCGTGGTCGCCGGCGCGGGCGCTACCGGCTGCGCCGGCGCCGTCACGTTGCTGGAACTCTGTGTCTGCGTGGTCTTGCCGCTCTTCCACCAACCGAGGTCGATCGCCGACGACGAGCCCGCGGCCATCAGTCCCACGGCCGCCGTCATCGCCCATACCAAAGGCTTCATCTGGAACCGCTTCATGGCTTTGCTCCTGTTCTCGCAAAAGGTGCGCGGCAAATCGCCGCTTGCCAATGACTATGGAGCGTGATGATGAGGCGTCAATTAGCGCTGA
>VBDL01000681.1 GCA_005884255.1 Betaproteobacteria bacterium
AGCAGCATCTGCACCGCACGCAGGTCGGCGCCATGGTTCAGCAGGTGCGTCGCGAAGGCGTGGCGCAGTGTGTGCGGCGACAGCGCAACGGCGATGTCGGCCGTGCGCGCATGCGCCTTGATCAACTTCCAGAACATCTGCCGCGTCATCGGGCCGCCGCGCGCAGTGACGAACAGCGCATCGCTGCTCTGCCCGGCGAGAATCGCGCCGCGTGATTCGGCGAGATAGCGGCGCAGCCAGCCGTACGCCTCTTCGCCGAAGGGCACCAGGCGCTCCTTGGAGCCCTTGCCGGTGACGCGCAGCGCGCCTTCATCGAGGCCGACGTGCACGCTCTTCAAGGTGACCAGCTCGCTGACGCGCAGACCGCTGGCATACATCAGCTCGAGCATCGCGCGGTCGCGCAGGCCGAGCGGCGTCTGCACGTCCGGCGCCGCGAGCAGTGCCTCGACCTGCGCTTCGCTCAGCGTCTTGGGCACGCGCAGCAGTCGCTTGGCCGGCTCGAACTTCAGCGTCGGGTCTGCGAGCGTGAGCCGCTCGCGCAGCGCCCAGCGAAAGAAGCGCTTGAACACGGTGAGCCGCCGGTTGGCGCTGGTCGCCTTGCCGCCGACGTGGCGAGCCGTGATGTAGCCCCTGAGATCAGGCTCTTGGCTCGCCTCGATGGCGCGATCGCTCTCGCGCGCCAGCCAGTCGGCATACAGAGCGAGATCGCGGCGATAGGCGGCGAGCGTGTTCCTGGCCAGCCCGTCCTCGATCCACAGCGCGTCGAGGAAGCGGTCGATGCTGGCCTGGCTGAGCTCGCGGGCCGGGGACGTCAAGCGAAGGTCAGTCGAGCTTCAGGTGCTGCAGGAAGACCACCTTCTTGTAGGTGACCAGTTCGTTCTTGATCTGCTCGCTGAACTCGGCAGGCGAATTGCCGACGATGAAGGAGCCCGTCTCTTCGATGCGCTTCTTCACCTCGGGCAGATCCAGCGTCTTCTTCACCGCGGCATTCACCTTGTCGACGACCTCCTTCGGCAGGCCCTTCGGGCCATAGATGCCGTAGAAGGCCATGCGGTTCACCGCCTTCAGGCCCACCTCGTCGAAGGTCGGCACGTTGGGCAGCGCGGCCAGGCGCTGCGGCGCAGCGACGACGATGGGCACCAGGCGGCCATCCTTGATGAAGGGCAGCGCCGACGGCAGATTGTCGAAGATGATCGGCACCTGGCCGGCCACGGTGTCATTCAACGCGGGGCCCGCGCCGCGGTAGGGAATGTGCGTGACGAAGGTCTTCGACATGCTCTTGAAGAGCTCCATCTGCAGGTGGCCGATGCCACCGGTGCCCGAGCTCGCATAGCTGTACTTCGCCGGATTCCTCTGCAGCTCGGCGATGAAGCCCTTGTAGTCCTTGGCGGGGAACGACGGATGAACGGCGATCACGTTCGGCGTGGCCGCGATGTTGACGATCGGCGTGAAGTCGGTGAGCGGGTCGTAGGGAACGCGCGGGTTGATCGCCGGATTGGCGGCCACCGTCGACACCGTGGCCATGCCCAGCGAGTAGCCGTCGGGTGCGGACTTCGCCGTATCGTTCGCGCCGACGACGCCGCCGCCGCCGGCCTTGTTCTCGACGATCATCACCTGGCCCAGCGCGGGCTGGATCTTGTCGGCCACCACGCGGGCCACGATGTCGGTCGTGCCGCCGGGGGCGAAGGGCACCACCAGCTTCACCGGCTTGGTGGGATAGGCCTGTGCGAACGCGACGACAGGTGCAACCAGGGCTGCGGCGAACAGGGCGACACGTCTCATGATCTTCGTCTCCGGGCGATGATGTGGGGCGGATTCTGCGGCAAGGGCGAGCAGCGTACCGCTGTGGTCAATACGTAGGGCCGCTACGTGGTTCCACCGAGCAGGCCGACCTTCATCTTCTTGTCCACCGGCCGCTCGCCGACGAAGATCTTCAGCACCGCGGCGTACAAGTCCTCGCCGGGCACCGGCTCGCCGCTGACGCGGCCGTTGAGGCTGAGCACCAGGCCGCGATCGGGCACGTAGTCGAGGTCGACGATGTCGCCCTGCTTCACCTTCACGAGGCTGCGCATGTTGCGGTCGAAGGCGGCCATGCGCTCGGCCAGCTGCGCGCGCTCGCCTTCGCTGCTGTTGCCTTCGATGCCGCCGTGGAAGGCCTTCACGAAGACCTCGGCGCCCGCCTCCCGCATCATGCGCATCTGCACGCGCTTCGGGCCGGGAGCGGCGATCACCTGTGCCGCATCGCGCGCCGGGCGGCTCAGGTACAGGCCGGCGGTGTAGCCCTTGAACCAGGCCACGGCACGCATGCCCACGCCGTTCAGGCGCAGCTCGCTGCCCGCCAGCTGGATGCGTTCGTCAAAGGTCTGCCCTTCAATCTGTGCGGCCTGCGCGATGGCTGCGCACAGCAGGGTGAACAGGAGGGCGAAGCGACGGAAGAGGCGTGATGTCATGTCCGTGCGGATGAGTTCGGGTCTGCCGACAACGGCTGCCCGTCGCGCTCGGTGCACAGCGCCCAGTCGATGTGTTCGCGCACCAGCGCATCGGCTGTATCGCGGCGTTTCTGCAGCGCCTCGCGAACCTGCGGCGAGTGCGTGGCGCGCAAGGCGTTGCCGAGCGCCACCGCGATGTTGCGCTGCCAGCGCTGGTAGCCGATCCGGCGGATTGCGCTGCCCTCGGTGT
>VBDL01000669.1 GCA_005884255.1 Betaproteobacteria bacterium
ACTTCGACGCCAGCGGCAAGAAGCTCGAGCGCACCGAGCGGCTGGACATCCCGGGCCGCGTGTTCCGCAAGGAAGGCCTCGGCAAGGACGTCACCGACAAGTTCCTGGCCGGCCTGCCCGGCATCCAGAAGGAAGGCTGCGACGGCCTCATCACCAGCGCGCGCTGGGTGGTGCACCGCATGCCGAAGGAAGTGCGCACCGCCGTCGATCGTCGAGATCAAGGACTTCATGTTCGCCGAAGCCGCGAATGGCGGCGCCATCCTCGCGGGCCTGGAGCACCTGGACGACCGCTACCTGAAGGCCGTGGGCTACGCGACCAAGAGCAAGCGCGGCGGCGCGGTCGGCAACGGCAGCGGCCTGCCGAAGATGGTGCTGGTGGGCGACATCGTCGGCGACGATGCCGATGCGGTGGCGCGCGCCACCAGCGAGGTCGTGCGCATCGCCAACTCACGGGCCGGCGAGGGCTTCGTGGCGGTGAGCGCCGATGCGCGCAAGAAGTTCTGGCTCGACCGCAAGCGCACCGCCGCCATCGCCAAGCACACCAACGCCTTCAAGATCAACGAAGACGTGGTGATCCCGCTGCCGCGCATGGGCGAGTACACCGAGGGCATCGAGCGCATCAACATCGAGCTGTCCTTGCGCAACAAGCTGGCGCTGCTCGACGCGCTGGAGGTCTTCTTCGCCGCCGGCAACTTGCCGCTGGGCAAGACCGACGATGCCAGCGAGATTCCAAGCGCCGAGCTGCTCGAAGACCGCGTGCAGCAGGCGCTGGCGCTGATCCGCGAGACGCGCGCGCTGTGGCAGCACTGGCTGGCCAGCCTCGATGCCGCGCACGTGGACAGCGGCCGCAGCTACTTCGCGCTGCTGCAGGACCACACGCTGCGCGCGAGCTGGAAGACGCAGGTGAGGGCGCCGCTGCAGCAGCTGTTCGCCGGCGCGGCGCTGAAGCCCATCGTCGAGCGCTGCGGCGAAATCCACAAGAGCGTGCTCAAGGGCCGCGTGTGGGTGGCGCTGCACATGCATGCCGGCGACGGCAACGTCCACACCAACATCCCGGTCAACAGCGACAACTACGAGATGCTGCAGACGGCGCACGAGGCCGTGGCGCGCATCATGAAGCTGGCGCGCAGCCTCGACGGCGTGATCTCCGGCGAGCACGGCATCGGCATCACCAAGCTGGAATTCCTCACCGACGACGAGCTGAGCGACTTCAGCGCCTACAAGGCCAAGGTCGACCCCGAGGGGCGCTTCAACAAGGGCAAGCTGCTGCGCAATCACGAGCTGCATGCCGACCTGACCAACGCCTACACGCCGAGCTTCGGGCTGATGGGCCACGAGTCGCTGATCATGCAGCAGAGCGACATCGGCGCCATCAGCGACTCGATCAAGGACTGCCTGCGCTGCGGCAAGTGCAAGCCGGTGTGCGCCACGCACGTGCCGCGTGCGAACCTCTTGTACAGCCCGCGCAACAAGATCCTCGCCACCTCGCTGCTCGTCGAGGCCTTCCTCTACGAGGAGCAGACGCGCCGCGGCGTGAGCATCAAGCACTGGGAAGAATTCGAGGACGTGGCGGACCACTGCACGGTGTGCCACAAGTGCGAGTCGCCGTGCCCGGTGAAGATCGACTTCGGCGACGTCTCGATGAACATGCGCAACCTGCTGCGCAAGATGGGGCAGAAGAGCTTCCGCCCCGGCAACGCGGCGGCGATGTTCATGCTCAACGCGACCAACCCGGAGACGATCAAGCTCGCGCGCACCGCGATGGTCGGCATCGGCTTCAAGGCGCAGCGGCTGGCCAACGACCTGCTGCGCCGCGTGGCGAAGAAGCAGACCGCGTTGCCGCCGGCCACCGTGGGCACCGCGCCGGTGAAGGAGCAGGTGATTCACTTCATCAACAAGAAGCTGCCCGGCGGCCTGCCGAAGAAGACGGCGCGCGCGCTGCTCGACATCGAGGACAAGGCCTACGTGCCGATCATCCGCAACCCGCAGGGCACGAGCGCGGAGACCGAGGCGGTGTTCTATTTCCCGGGCTGCGGCTCGGAGCGCCTGTTCTCGCAGGTGGGGCTGGCGACGCAGGCGATGCTGTGGCATGCCGGCGTGCAGACCGTGCTGCCGCCGGGCTATCTGTGCTGCGGCTATCCGCAGCGCGGCTCGGGGCAGTACGACAAGGCCGAGAAGATCATCACGGACAACCGCGTGCTGTTCCACCGCGTGGCCAACACGCTGAACTACCTCGACATCAAGACGGTGGTGGTCAGCTGCGGCACCTGCTACGACCAGCTGCAGGGCTACGAATTCGACAAGATCTTCCCCGGCTGCCGCATCGTCGACATCCACGAATTCCTGCTCGAGAAGGGCATCAAGCTGGACGGCCAGGGCGCGTATCTCTATCACGACCCCTGCCACAGCCCGATGAAGCAGCAGGAGCCGATGAAGACGGTGAAGGCGCTGCTCGGCGAGCAGGTGCTCAAGAGCGACCGCTGCTGCGGCGAGAGTGGAACGCTGGGTGTGACGCG
>VBDL01000678.1 GCA_005884255.1 Betaproteobacteria bacterium
TCGGCCATCCGCTCGCCCATCTCCAGCTTCACGCCGCGCGAGATGAGTGACGACGACATCGAGCGCAGCAT
This sequence comes from Betaproteobacteria bacterium, assembly GCA_005884255.1. Classification (GTDB taxonomy): domain Bacteria; phylum Pseudomonadota; class Gammaproteobacteria; order Burkholderiales; family Burkholderiaceae_C; genus VBDL01. The sequence goes on from VBDL01000678.1 coordinate 72, forward strand.
CAGCGACTATGCCCGGGCGGCGAGCTTGGCGCAGGGGGCAGGGTACGACGGCGTGGAGATCATGGGTGCCGAGGGCTACCTGATCAACCAGTTCCTCGCGCCGCGCGCGAACCAGCGCACCGACGCGTGGGGCGGCAGCCCGGCCAACCGCATGCGATTCGCGGTGGAAGTGATGCAGCGCGTGCGCCGGCAGACGTCGGCCCGGTTCATCGTCGCGTACCGGATCTCGATGCTGGACCTTGTGGAAGGCGGCTGCACGTGGGGCGAGGTCGTCGCGCTCGCTCACGCGATGCAGGACGCCGGCGCGACGATGATCAACCCCTACGTCGGCTGGCACGAAGCGCGCATTCCAACCATCGCGACGCTCGTGCCCCGCGCGGCGTTCGTGCCGCTGACCGCGCGCCTGAAGCGCGAGCTGCGCATCCCGGTGGTTGCGAGCAACCGCATCAACGATCCGGCCGTGGCCGAAGCCATCCTCGCGCGCGGCGATGCCGACATGATCTCGATGGCACGCCCGCTGCTGGCCGACCCCGAGTTCGTGCGCAAGGCCGCCGCCGGCCGCGCCGACGAGATCAACACCTGCATCGCCTGCAACCAGGCCTGCCTCGACCAGGCGTTCAGCGGCGGCCAGACCACCTGCTTGGTCAACCCGCGCGCGTGCCGGGAAACGGAAGTCCGCGTCGAACGCGCGCGTCGGCGCCGCCGCGTGGCCGTCGTCGGCGCCGGGCCGGCCGGACTCGCCTGCGCGGTGACGGCGGCCGAGCGTGGCCATGACGTGGTGTTGTACGAAGCAGCGTCCGCCATCGGCGGGCAGTTCAACCTTGCCCGGCGCATCCCGGGCAAGGAGGAGTTCCAGCACACGCTGCGCTACTTTGCGCGCCGCCTAGAAGTCACCGGCGTCGAGCTGCGCCTCGGGCGTCCTGTCGCCGCCGACGAGCTGGCGGCCGGCGGCCACGAGCACGTGGTCCTGGCGACGGGCGTCACGCCGCGTTGGCCGGACATCGGCGGCATCGACCATCCATCGGTCGTCAGCTACGCCGACCTCATCGCCGGACGCGTCACGGCTGGCCACCGGGTGGCCATCATCGGCGCGGGCGGCATCGGGTTCGACGTCGCGGAGATGCTGACCCATGCCGACCCCGAAGGTGACACGCCCCTGGAGCGGTTCGCCGCGGCCTGGGGCATCGACCTCGGCGTGCGGGTGCGCGGCGGCCTCGTGCCGGCGCGCGACGCCGTGTCCCCACGCGAGGTGTGGCTGCTGCAGCGCAAGCCGACCCGGCTGGGCCAGGGGCTCGGCAAGACCACCGGCTGGATCCGCCGCGCGATCTTGGAGCGCAAGGGGGTGCACATGCTGGGGGGCGTGCGGTACGAGCGCGTCGACGACGCCGGGGTGCACATCGTGGTCGGCGACGAGCCGCGCGTGATCCCCGCCGACACCGTTGTCGTGTGCGCGGGCCAGCAGTCGCGCACCGAACTGCTGGAGCCGCTGCGGCAGCGGGGCATCGACCTCTCGGTGATCGGCGGCGCGTTGAAGGCCGGCGAGCTCGATGCCATGCGCGCCATCGATGACGGCGTCCGCGTGGCCATCGGCCTGTGAAGATCTAGGGTAAGTACTGATCCTTGCGAAGCGCCGGGCCGGGCCGGGTAGCAACCTGGCACAAGACTCGGGCCCATGGGCCGCCTAACCTGTGTGCACAGCGTCACGCCGAAACCGCGCCAACACGCGGGCCGGCACGACCCACAGGAGACAACGCATGCAGTTCATCCCCGCACGCCGCCCGTCCGACCGCCTGATGTGGATCACGCCCGACCGGGTGTTCTACGTGGGCCTCCTCGGGGCACCGTCCGTGCGGACGATGGGCGCAGTGATGGCCTATGTGGCGGTCGAAGGGTCGATCCGCGTGAGCATCGACGGCGGTGAATGGCAGACCACGCAGCTGGATATCCGAGGCGCGGCTCATCAACGTGGTCAAGCTCGAGGCGGAGTCAGTCGACCTGGCCGCGCTGCCGGCGCCCATGGACCGCTGCGGCGCCGTCGACGCGCCATGGTTCGTCGAGCGCGTCCGCCGCTGCCAGCGGGACCTGTGTGCCCAGGGGCGCGACATCGACCTGATGGCGCTCGACTTCGACCAGCTGTTCTTCGGCCAGGCGATTCCGCCGCGGGGGATCGACCGCCGCATCCGGGCGGTGATCGACAGGATCAAGTCCGATCCGTCCGCGCCCTTCAGCGCCGAGGCATGCGCGGAGCAGGTCCACCTGTCGTTCTCGCGCTTCCTGCATCTGTTCAAGCAGGAGGTGGGCGTGCCGTTCCGAAGCTTCCGTACTTGGAAGCGCGCGCGCAGCCTGCTGCACTACGTCAACCGCGACTCGAACCTGGCCCACGTGGCGCTGGACACGGGCTACCCGGACTCGACGCACTTCAGCCACTCGATCCGCCAGGTGTACGGACTCAAGCCGAAGGACATCTTCGCGGGATCGCGGCGTCTGTCGATCTACGCGCAGCACGCCGGCGCGCCGAAGTAGCGCGCACTCGTGAACGCAAGGGTCACCGAGCTCGTTTCGCTCCTGCAGGTCGAGCGGCTCGAGCGCAACGCCTTCCGCGGCACCCACCCCGTCGGGTGCAGCCACTACTCGCAAGACCCCGCAACTCGCCGGCACGAAGATGCGTGTCGCCATGGACGACGTCGAGCGGCTCATCAGCAACAACCGGGCATGGTCGCGGCGCATGCAGGAAGAGGATCCCGCGTTCTTCAGCCGCCTCGCCGAGCAGCAGGCCCCGCGCTATCTGTGGATCGGCTGCTCGGACAGCCGGGTGCCGGCCAACGAGATCATCGGCCTGTTGCCCGGCGAGGTCTTCGTTCATCGCAACGTGGCCAACCTCATCGTGCCGACCGACATGAATTGCCTGTCGGTCATCCAGTACGCCGTCGACGCGCTGCAGGTACGACACGTCATGGTCGTGGGTCACTACGGCTGCGGCGGCATCCAGGCGGTGCTGCAACACCGGGCCATCGGGCTCGCGGACAACTGGCTTCATCATGTGGAGGACGTGCGGCACGTGCACGCGCGGCGGCTCGATGCGCTCGCCTCGGACAAGGAACGCGCCGACCGGCTGTGCGAGGTCAACGTGATCGAGCAGGTGTGCCACGCGAGCCGGCTGCCCATCGTGCAGGCCGCATGGTCGCGCGGGCAGCCGCTGACGCTGCATGGCTTCATCTACGGTCTGCACGACGGGCTGCTACGCAACCTCGGTGCGACCATTGGTGGGCCACTCGACATGGTGGCATGGCGCCGCTCCGCCTTGAGCGCCTTGTGGCGGCGGCCTGCGGCGCGGCATGTGCCGGCGTCGCGTCTGACCAGCCACGGGCTTGTGCCGGATTCACGGGAAACGAGCGCCTGATGGCTCGCGCTCCGCTGGTCCGATCGTTCATGGTGGCGGGCACGCACGCCGGCGTCGGCAAGACGCTCGTGACGACCGCCATCGTGCAGTCGCTGCGCCGTGTGGGCATCGACGCAGTGGCGATGAAGGCGGTGGCGCAGGGGTGCGTTCGACCGAACGGGGCCTGGTACAGCGACGAGATGCAACGACTGGCGGCCGCCAGCGCGTTCGACCTTCCGCCGCGTGCCTTGTGTGGCCACTGGGTCGCCGCCGACAGCGCTCCCGCGCAAGGGCGTTCGCGCCGGTCAGCCGTGAGCCTGGAGAGCATCGTCGACACGTTCCAGGTGTTGTCGACGTGGGCCGACGCGGTCGTCGTCGAAGATTCGCGGGATCTGGACGGCGCCGCGGGCGGTTGGTCTGACAGCGACAGCCTGGCGCGGGAGCTGAAACTGCCGGTGTTGCTCGTCGTCGGCATGCGATCCGGATGCGTGCCGGCCGCCTTGGTGTGTGTTGATGCGCTCGCGGA
>VBDL01000679.1:0-1801 GCA_005884255.1 Betaproteobacteria bacterium
CGCTCTTGTTCCCGGGCGCGATCGAGGCGCTCGGCGAACTCGGCGACGGCCTCAGTACCGAAGTGTGGTGGAGCCCGTCGCACCCGTTCACCTCCAGCCTCACGAAGCAAAGCGCCAAGTCGCTCGCCGATGCCTACGAGGCCGCCACGAAGAAACAATGGACGCAGCCGATCGGCTTCGCCCATGCGCTGTTCGAAGTGGCATCCGATGCGCTGAAGCGCGCGAAGAGCACGACGGCGAAGGACGTGCGTCACGCGGTGGCGGCGTCCCATCTCGCCACCGTCGTCGGTCCGGTGAAGTGGGGCGGTGGCGGGCCGTTCAGGAACGTCAGCAAGACGCCTCTGGTGCTCGGTCAGTGGAACAAGGGCAGGAAGTACAAGGTCGAGCTGACGATCGTCAACAACGAGGCCGCGCCGAACATTCCGACCGGCGGCAAATTGCGGCTGCTCGGCTGAACCCTCCGACGGATCGAAGCCATGCCCATGCTTTCCCTCCACGCCGTCAGCAAGTCCTACGGCGCGCTGAAGGTCACCGACGACATCTCGCTGACGGTCGAGGCCGGCGAGACGCTCGGCATCCTCGGCCCCAATGGAGCGGGCAAGACGACGCTGTTCAACCTCATCTCGGGCGATGTGCGGGTCGATGCCGGCCGCGTCGAATATGAAGGTCGCGACGTGACCTGGCTCGCGCCGCACCAGCGCTGCCGCGGCGGCATCGGCCGCAGCTACCAGGTGCCGCAGCCCTTCGGCCACATGACGGTGTTCGAGAACCTCGTCACCGCCGCCTGCTTCGGCGCCGGCCAGCCCGAGCGCGAGGCCTGGGCGACGGCGCGCGACGTGCTCGAGCAGACAGGCTTGCTTGCGCACGCCAACAAGCCCGCCGGCGGATTGACGCTGCTCGACCGCAAGCGGCTCGAGTTGGCGCGCGCGTTGGCGACGAAGCCGAAGCTGCTGCTGCTCGACGAGATCGCCGGCGGCCTGACCGAGCACGAGGCGAAGCAGCTCGTCGACGAGCTCAAGCGCATCAAGGCGCAGGGCATCACGATGGTGTGGATCGAGCACGTGGTGCATGCGCTGCTCGCGATCGCGGACCGCCTCTTCGTCATCAATTTCGGCCAGAAGCTGGCCGAGGGCGAGCCGCGCGCGGTCATGGACGATCCCGAGGTGCGGCGGGTCTACATGGGCATGGAGGTGTGAGCATGAAGCCGTTGCTGCAGACTTGCGGTCTTGAAGCGTTCTATGGCGACGCCCAGGCGCTGTTCGGCATCGACTTCGGGCTCGACGCCGGCGAAGTGGTCGCGATCATCGGCGCCAACGGCGCGGGCAAGAGCACATTCCTGAAGTCGCTCAGCGGGCTGGTCAAGGCGCCCGCGGACGCGATCCGATTCGGCGCCGAACCCATCGGCGGCCTGCCGCCGGGCGAGATCGTCAGGCGCGGCATCGCGCTGGTGCCCGAGGGCCGTCGGCTCTTTGCCAGTCTCTCGGTCGAGGAGAACCTGCTGATGGGGGCCAACGCCCGGCGTTCGGGGCCGTGGAGCCTGCAGCGGTTGTACGCCATGTTCCCGATCCTCTCCGACAAGCGCCGACTCCCGGCAACCTCGTTGTCCGGAGGACAGCAGCAAATGGTCGCGATCGGGCGCGCGCTGATGAGCAACCCGACCGTGTTGCTGTGCGACGAACTGTCGCTCGGCCTGGCACCCATCGTCATCCGCGAGATCTATGCCGCGATGCCCGCGATCACCGCCGAAGGCATGACGGTGGTGATCGTCGAACAGGACGTGGCGACCGCGCAGCAGGTGTCG
>VBDL01000679.1:1866-4287 GCA_005884255.1 Betaproteobacteria bacterium
ACCACCCCCTACGGCCTTCGGCCGCCCCCTCAAGGGGGCAACACCGGCGGACCGGCGGAGCCGGATCCGCGGTGTTCGCTTGGCTTGGCCGGTTCGTGCGTCGCGGGTCGCGCGAAGCGCGGTGGAGCAACTGACATGTTCGACATCCTGATCCAGGGTCTGCTGCTCGGCGGCCTGTACTGTCTGTTCGCGCTCGGCCAGTCGCTGATGTTCGGCGTGATGCGCCTGACCAACACCGCGCAGGGCGACTTCATCGTGCTGGCCGCTTTCGGCGCGATCGCGCTCGCATCGGTGGTCGCGCTGCACCCCGCACTGCTCGCGCTGGCATTGGCGCCGGTGGCCTTCGGCGTCGGCTACGCGCTGCAGCGCCACGTGCTCAACGCCACGTTGGGCCGCGACCCCTTGCCATCGTTGGTGGTGACCTTCGGCCTCGCGATCGTTATTCAAAACGGACTGCTGGAGCTGTTCTCCGAGGACCCGCGCTCGCTGGAATGGGGCGGGCTCAACACGCGGAGCCTGCAGTTCGGCGATGGGTTTGCGCTCGGTGTGCTGCCGCTCGTGGTGCTCGCGATTGCGCTTGCCGCGACGGCCGGTCTGCAGTGGCTGTTCAGCCGCACGGCGCTCGGCCGCTCGTTCCGCGCGGTCTCCGACGACAGGGAAATTGCCGAACTGATGGGACTGAACGCGAAACAGGTCTATGCGCTCGCAACCGGAATCGCGTTCGTGCTGATTCTCGTCGCGGGCGTGCTGCAGGCGATGCGGACCACGGTCTCGCCGAGCGATGGCCCGCTGCTTCTGCTGTTTGCGTTCGAGGCCGTGATCATCGGCGGCATGGGATCGTTCTGGGGCACCTTCGTCGGCGCGATGGTTCTCGGGATCACGCAGCAGATCGGCTTCCGCCTCGATCCGGGCTGGGGCATCTGGTTCGGCCACCTCGTGTTCCTCGCGGTGCTCGTCGTGCGGCCGCAGGGGCTGTTTCCGAAGACCCGGGGTTGAGAGAGGAAAGTCCCATGTCGATCGTCCTCTTCTCGCGGCCTTCGCGCACCTTGCCTCTTGGCGGTGGGGGGCTTGCCGACACTCCGCTGGTCGTTCGCGGCACCCGCACCAGCCGTGCCGCGCTGCGGATCGGGCTCACGCTGGTCGGGATCGCCGCGACACTGCCCTACTGGGGCGAATCGAGCTGGATGCGCGAATTCGTCGAGATCGCGTGCTATTTCATCTTCGCGATGATGTGGAATCTGCTCGCCGGCTACGGCGGCATGGTGTCGATCGGCCAGCAAGCGTTTTTCGGCCTCGGAGGCTACGTGTTGCTCGCGCTCGGCAATTTCGCCGGGGTCAATCCTTTTGTGGCGGTTCCGATGGCGGCGCTCGCAAGCGCAGCGGTCGCGGTGCCAGTCTCCTGGATCGCGTTCCGCTTGCAAGGCGGCTACTTCGCGGTCGGCACATGGGTCATCGCCGAGGTGTTCCGGCTGAGTTTCGCCAACATCTCGGCGGTGGGCGGCGGCTCGGGCACCAGCCTGACGGCGCTGCGCGGCATCGAACGCGCCACCCGTGAAGGCGTGACGTACTGGATGGCGCTCGCCTGCGTCGTCGCGGCCATCGCGCTTGTGTATCTGTTTCTGCGCAGCAAGCAGGGCCTCGCGCTGCTCGCGATCCGCGACAACGAAGTCGCCGCCGAGTCGCAGGGCATCGCGGTGCAGCGGGTGAAGCTCGCGGTCTACGTCGTCGCCGCGTTCGGCGCGGGGCTCGCCGGCGCGCTGTACTTCGTGGGCAATCTGCGCATCTCACCGGACGCGGCCTTCAGCGTCAATTGGAGCGCCTTCGCGATCTTCATGGTCGTCATCGGCGGCATCGGCCGCATCGAAGGACCGCTCGTCGGGGCGCTGATCTTTTGGGCGCTGAACAAGTTCTTCAGCGACTACGGCAGCTGGTACCTCATGGGCTTGGGCCTGCTGGCGATCCTTGTCACCATCTTCTTCAAGCAGGGCTTGTGGGGCTGGGCGCAGCAGCGCTACGGCTGGGTGTTGTTCCCCACGCAGCGAACGCTGCGCCCCTGATTCGAACGCACATAGAAACGCTGAGGTGCCGCCATGCGCAACATCGATCCGACCAGTCCTGAGGTATCGAAGGAGGAACACACGATCACCGACGCCGTCATCCGCAGTCTCGAAGCTTGCGACAACCCGCGGCTGAAGCAGATCCTGAGCTCATTGGTCACCCATCTGCACGACTTCGTGCGGGACGTGAAGCTGACCGAGGCCGAGTGGATGGCCGGCATCCGCTTCCTGACGGACACGGGCCGGATGTGCAACGACACGCGCCAGGAGTTCATCCTGCTGTCCGACACGTTGGGTGTGTCGATGTTGACCGTCGCGCTGAACAACCCGAGGTCCAATGGTGCGACGGAGTCGACCGTGTTCG
>VBDL01000677.1 GCA_005884255.1 Betaproteobacteria bacterium
GTCCCGCCACGCTGGAGCGCTTCTGCCGCGACAGCGTGGCCAACCTGGAGTGGCTGGAGGCACAGGGCGCGCGCTTCGGCGCGACGATGCCGCAGCACAAGACCTCGTATCCGCGCGACGGCGAGTACCTCTACCACTCCGGCAACGAGCTGGTGCCGGCCTGCCGCGGCGAGTGGGAGCCGGCCGCGCGCGGGCACCGCACCGTCGGCTCGGGTCAGAGCGGCGCCGCGCTCTACGCCGTGTTGCGGGCGGCGACCTTGCGCGCCGGCGCTCACGCGCTGACGCAGGCCGCGGTGCGCCGCCTGGTGCGCGAACGCGCGAGCGGCCGTGTGATCGGCGTCGAGGCCTGGGCACTGCCGGACGGCGACGCGCGCACGCGGCGCCATGCGCAGCTGCAACGCTGGATCACGCGTTGGCGCAACCTGCTGCCGCGCCGCGTCGAGGCCTGGCGCGCGGAGGCCGCCCGCATCGAGCGCGACGCGGCACGCGTGCACAACGCGCAGATGCTCGCCGAGCATGCGCCGCAGGCGCGCGACGGCTGGCGCATCGGCACGGCCGGTTGCGACGGCAGCGGCATCCGCCTGGGCCTGAGCGTCGGCGCGCAAGCGGGCAGGCTGGCCAACGTGTCGGCCTGGCGCTTCATCGTGCCGCCGTCGGCCTGGCCGAAGGCGATGGTCGTCAATGCGCGCGGCGAGCGCTTCTGCAACGAAGAGGTCTACGGCGCACGGCTCGGTCACGAGATCGTCGAGCGGCAGGGCGGGCGCGCGTGGCTGGTGATGGATGCACGATTGCGCCGCGCTGCCATCCGCCAATGCTTGTTCGGCGGCCTGTGGGCCTTCCAGGCCTTGCCGGCGCTGGCGATGATGCTGTTCGGTGCCCAGCGCGCGTCGAGCATCGCCGCGCTGGCCACGCGCATCGGCGCGCAGCCGATGCAGCTCGTGCGTCACTGGGAGGCCTACAACGCCGCGGCGCGCGGTGAGCGCAACGACGAGTTCGGCAAGTCGCGCGGCATGCGGCAGGTGCTGCAGCACGCGCCCTTCTACGCCGTGAGCCTGTCGATCGGCGAGCCGATGCTCCCGCTGCCGATCCTCACCCTCGGCGGCCTGTGCGTCAACGAGGACGATGGCCATGTGCTCGATGCGCAGGGGCGCGACATCGCCGGGCTGTTCGCCGCGGGCCGCACGGCGATCGGCCTGCCGTCGTCGCACTATGTCAGCGGGCTGTCCCTCGCCGACTGCGTGTTCTCGGGCCGGCGCGCAGCTCGCGCGGCGGCAGCGGCATGAAGCATCACGCGCTGCGCCTGCGTGCCGTCGTCGACGAGACGCACGACGCCAAGTCGCTGGTGTTCGACGTGCCGCGCGAGATCGCGCCGCTCTTTGCGTACCGCCCCGGCCAGTTCGTCACGCTGCGATTGCCGCTGCAAGGGCGGCATGTGCCGCGCTGCTATTCGATGTCCAGCGCGCCGCTGATCGACGATACGTTGCGCGTCACGGTCAAGCGCGTGGCCAACGGGCGAGGCTCAAACTGGGTCTGCGATCGGCTGAAGGCTGGCGACGTGGTCGACGTGCTGCCGCCGGCGGGCGTGTTCACGCCACGCTCGCTCGATGACGATCTGCTGCTCTTTGCGGGCGGCAGCGGCATCACGCCGGTCTACTCGATCCTGCGCTCGGCGCTCGCCGGTGGGCGAGGGCGCATCGTGCTGGTCTACGCCAATCGGGATGAACGGTCGGTGATCTTTCGCGGCGAGCTGCAGGCGCTGGCCGCCGCGCATCCGCAGCGGCTGCAGGTGCTGCACTGGCTCGACACGGTGCAGGGCGTGCCGTCGGTGGCGCAGCTGGCCGAGCTGGCGCGGCCCTCGCGCGATGCG
>VBDL01000685.1 GCA_005884255.1 Betaproteobacteria bacterium
CGTGAAGATGGGCACCACGGTGGCCACCAATGCGCTGCTCGAGCGCAAGGGCGATCGCACGGTGCTGGTCACGACGAAGGGCTTTCGCGATGCGCTGCGCATCGCCTACCAGGCGCGGCCGCGCCTGTTCGATCGCCACATCGTGCTGCCCGAGCTGCTCTATGAGCGCGTCATCGAGGCCGACGAGCGTGTCGGCGCGCAAGGCGAGCTGGTCACGCCGCTGGACGAAGGCGCCTTGAAGCGCGAGCTGCGCGCGGCCTTCGACGCCGGCATCCGCGCCTGCGCCATCGTCTTCATGCACGGCTATCGCCACACGGCGCACGAGCTCACCGCCGAGGCGATGGCGCGCGACATCGGCTTCACGCAGGTGAGCGTGTCGCACCAGGTGAGCCCGCTGATGAAGCTGGTGGCGCGCGGCGACACCACGGTGGTCGATGCCTACCTGTCGCCCATCCTGCGCCGCTACGTCGATCAGGTGGCGAGCCAGATGCCGGGCGTGCGCCTCTTCTTCATGCAGAGCTCCGGCGGCCTCACCGAGGCGCACCACTTCCAGGGTAAAGATGCGATCCTCTCCGGCCCCGCCGGCGGCATCGTCGGCATGGTGCGCACCGCGGTGGCCGCGGGCCACGACAAGGTGATCGGCTTCGACATGGGCGGCACGTCGACCGACGTGTCGCACTACGCCGGCGAGTTCGAGCGCGCCTTCGACACGCAGGTGGCCGGCGTGCGCATGCGCGCGCCGATGATGAGCATCCACACGGTGGCCGCCGGCGGCGGCTCGCTGCTCAGCTTCGACGGTGCGCGCCTGCGCGTCGGCCCCGAGTCGGCCGGCGCCAACCCGGGCCCGGCGTGCTATCGGCGCGGCGGGCCGCTGGCGGTGACCGATGCGAACGTGATGCTCGGCAAGATCCAGCCCAAGCACTTCCCCAAGGTGTTCGGGCCGAGCGCCAACGAGGCGCTCGACCGCGACGGCGTGGTCGCGAAATTCGAGGCGCTGGCGCGCGACGTGCGCGAATCCACGGGCCGGCCGGCGACGCCGGAGTCGCTGGCCGCCGGCTTCGTGCAGATCGCCGTGGCCAACATGGCCAATGCGATCAAGCGCATCTCGGTGGCGCGCGGCTACGACGTCACCGGCTACACGCTGCAGTGCTTCGGCGGCGCCGGCGGCCAGCACGCCTGCCTGGTGGCCGATGCACTAGGCATGACTCGCGTGTTCGTGCACCCGCTGGCCGGCGTGCTCAGCGCCTACGGCATGGGCCTGGCCGACCAGATCGCGATGCGCGAGAGCGCGCTGGAACTGCCGCTCGATGACGCCGGCCTGACTGCGGCGCAAGCGCGGATCGACGTGCTCGCCGACAGCGCGCGCGATGAGGTGCGCAGCCAAGGCGTCGAGGCGGCGCGCATCGAGACACGCGCCAACGTGCACGTGCGCTATCAGGGCACCGACACGGCGCTCGTCGTGCCGATGGGCACGCTCGGCAGCATCCGCCGCCACTTCGAGGCGGCCTACCGCCAGCGCTTCGCCTTCCTGATGCCCGACCGCCTGCTGATCATCGAGGCCGTGTCGGTGGAGGCCATCGGCGCCGGCGAGCGCAGCGAGGCGCCGCGCGCGGCCAACGACATCGAGCTGTTCACCGCGTCGCCGACCGAGCGCGTGCGCATGCATTGCGAAGGCGACTGGCGCGACGCGGGTCTCTTCGTGCGCGAGGCGCTGAAGGCGGGCGCCGTGATCGACGGCCCGGCCATCATTGCCGAGAAGAACGCGACCACCGTGGTCGAGCCCGGTTGGCAGGCCCGCTTGACCGCGGCCGGTCCGCTGGAGCTGCAGCGCGTGAAGCCGCGCGTCGCGGCGCATGCGATCGGCACCGATGCCGACCCGGTGATGCTGGAGGTCTTCAACAACCTCTTCATGAACATCGCCGAGCAGATGGGCCTGCGGCTGCAGAACACCGCCTACTCGGTCAACATCAAGGAGCGGCTCGATTTCTCCTGCGCGCTGTTCGATGGCGACGGCAACCTCATCGCCAACGCGCCGCACATGCCGGTGCACCTTGGCTCGATGAGCGAGTCGATCAAGACGGTGATCGAGCGCAACCCGGAGATGCGCCCGGGCGACGTCTACGTGCTCAACGACCCGTACCACGGCGGCACGCACCTGCCCGACGTGACGGTGGTGACGCCGGTGTACCTCGATGCGAAAGAGACGCGGCCCAGTTTTTTCGTTGCATCGCGTGGCCACCATGCCGACATCGGCGGCACCACGCCCGGCTCGATGCCGCCGTTCTCGGCCACCATCGACGAAGAGGGCGTGCTGTTCGACAACTTCCTGCTCGTGCGCGACGGGCAGATGCACGATCACGAGTTGCGCGAGCGCTTGAGTGGCAGGGGCGCCGCGCAGCGCCTGGGGGCTGACATCTACCCGGCGCGCAATCCGGAGATGGTGTCGCAGTTCGGCCGCGAGACCGTGGCCGCCTACATGCGCCACGTGCAGGACAACGCCGAGGAAAGCGTGCGCCGCGTGATCACCGCGTTGAAGGATGGCGAATTCACCTTGCCGCTGGACAACGGCGCGCAGATCGTCGTCAAGCTGCACGTCGACGCCGCCCACCGCCGCGCGACCATCGACTTCACCGGCACCAGCGCGCAGCAGCCGAATAACTTCAATGCGCCCAAGTCGATCACGATGGCGGCGGTGCTGTACGTGTTCCGCACGCTGGTGGACGACGACATCCCGCTGAACGCGGGGTGTCTCAAGCCGCTGCACGTGATCGTGCCCGAGGGCTGCATGCTCAACCCGCGGTATCCGGCGGCGGTGGTGGCCGGCAACGTCGAGACCTCGAGCTGCGTGACCAACGCGCTGTATGGTGCGCTCGGCATCATGGCCGCCGGCCAGTGCACGATGAACAACTTCACCTTCGGCAACGAGCGGCATCAATACTACGAAACGGTCTCTGGCGGATCTGGTGCGGGACCGGACTTCGACGGCACCGCGGTCGTGCAGACGCACATGACCAACTCGCGGCTCACTGACCCCGAGGTGCTGGAGTTCCGCTTCCCGGTGCGGCTGGACAGCTACGAGATCCGCCGCGGCTCGGGCGGGGCAGGGCGCTGGCACGGCGGCGACGGTGGCGTGCGCCGCGTGCGCTTCCTCGAGCGCATGACGGCGTCGATCCTGAGCAACGGCCGCACGGTGCCGGCCTTCGGGCTCAACGGCGGGCAGCCCGGCGCGCTCGGTGCGAACCGCGTCGAGCGCCACGATGGCCGCGTCGAGACGCTCGGCCACATCGGCTCGGCGGCGATGGAGCCGGGCGACGTGTTCGTCGTCGAGACGCCGGGCGGCGGCGGCTATGGGGCGCCGGAGCGATGACGGATCGAACGCCGGAGCAGGTGCTGCGCGACTACTTCCACGCGAAGGACGAGAACCGCCCGCACCTGATGCGCCAGGTCTTCTGCGAGGAAGCGCTGCTGCGCATGGAGGTGAAGTCCGAGGCGATCGCGTTCCCCGCCGTGACGCGTGGCCTGCCGGCGATCAGCGAGGTGCTGGTCAGCCGCTTCGCGCAGAGCTACGAGAACGTCTACTCGTTCTATCTGAGCCGGCCGGCGGGGGATGTCGAAGCGTTCGGCTGCGACTGGCTGGTCGGCATGTCGGTCAAGGGCAGCGGCGAGCTGCGCGTCGGCTGCGGGCGCTACGACTGGCGCTTCCGGCGCGGCCAGCCGCTGCTCGCGAATGTGCTTGCAATCACCATCGAGCAAATGCAGGTGCTGCCGGCGCAACAGGCCGATGCGGTGTTCGCGTGGCTCACCGGCCTGAGCTATCCGTGGACATCGGCGCAGGCCGTGCTCGCAGCGGCGCCGGACATTCCGGCCTTGGTACCGGTGCTGCAGCACCTCGGGCGAGAGGCCGCGCGTTGCTGATCCTCAAGCTGCTGCTCGTCGCCGTCTCGGTGCTGCTCGCGACGCTGGCGGCACGCCGCTTCGGCCATGCGGTCGGCGGCGCGGTGGCCGGCATGCCGATGATCGCGGGGCCGATCACGGCGGTGCTGCTGATCGATCACGACGCGGCGCAGGTGCGTGCCATTGCGCTGGCCACGCTGGTGTGCCTGCCGGCGTCCATCGTGCACATCGTGTCGTTCGCGCATGCCGCATCGCGCGTGCGCTGGCCCGCGGGGCTGGTGATCGCGCTCGCCGCGTACCTTGTGGCCGGCGCGCTGCTGACGCACCTGCGGCTGCCGCCCGCGGCGGTGTGCCTGCTCGCACTGGCCGTGCCTTCGATCGGTTTGTGGCTCGCGCCGCGCGGCCTCGCGGCGCATGGGCCAGTGACGGTGCCGCACAGCGAGCTCGCGCTGCGCATCGTCGCCGCGGTGGCGATGGCCACTGCCATCATCGTCGGCGCCGACACGCTGCCCGCCTCGTTGAGCGGCCTGCTGCTCGCGGTGCCGATCACCGGCAGCGTGCTGCCGTGCTTCACACTGCCACGCCACGGTGCCGCCGCCACCGCGTCGCTGATGCGCGGCTTCATTCAGGGCCTGCATGGCTTCGCGGCGTTCTTCGTCACGCTGTATTTGGCTTTGGGGTCGATGGATCGAGCCAGCGCGTTCTGCGTCGCGCTGATCGCGTCGTTGATTGCGGCGCTGCTCGTGCAAGGTTGGCGGCGCTTTGTCGTACGCTTGGCCGCATGATCCTGCTCACCGGCTTCGAGCCCTTCGGCGGCGAGAGCATCAACCCGTCGTGGG
>VBDL01000686.1 GCA_005884255.1 Betaproteobacteria bacterium
CCGATGCACTCCTGCACACGTTCGAGATACGCGCGTGCATTCTGCGGCAGCTGGTCCCATTGCGTGAGGCCGGCGGTCGTCCCGCTCCAGCCTGCGAAGGTCTCGTAGATCGGCTTGCAGGCCACGATGTCATCGGCGTCCAGCGGCAGGATGTCGATGCGCCGGCCGTCGAGCTCGTAGCCCACGCAGACGTTGATCTCGGGCAAGCCGTCGAGCACGTCGAGCTTGGTGATGCACAAACCGGAGATGCCGTTGATGATGATCGAGCGCTTGAGCGCCGCGGCATCGAGCCAGCCGCAGCGGCGCGCGCGTCCCGTCACCGTGCCGCGCTCCTGGCCCACCGTCGACAGGTGATGGCCCACGCTGCCCGCTGTGTCGATGTCCAACTCAGTGGGGAACGGCCCGGAACCGACGCGCGTGGTGTAAGCCTTCGTGATGCCGAGGATGTAGTGCAGCAAGTCCGGCCCGACGCCGGTGCCAGCGGCCGCGTTGCCGGCGACGCAATTGCTCGATGTGACGTAGGGATAGGTGCCGTGGTCGATGTCGAGCAAGGTGCCCTGCGCGCCTTCGAACAAGATGTTCGCGCCCTGCGCATTCGCGCTGTGGATGCGATAGCCCACGTCCGCCAGCATCGGCTTGAGCTCTTCGGCCACCTTCATCGCGTGGTCGAACATCGGCTGGAACTCCAGCGCCTTCGACTTCAAGTAGCCACCGAGCGCGAAGTTGTGCAGCTCCAGCAGTTCGCGCAGCTTGGCCGCGAAGCGCTCGGGATGCTTCAGATCCTGCACGCGCAGCGCGCGGCGCGCGACCTTGTCCTCATAGGCCGGGCCGATACCCTTGCCGGTGGTGCCGATCTTGCCGGCGCCGCTCGTCTCACGCAGCGCCTCGCGCGCCTTGTCGACCTCGACGTGGAACGGCAGGATCAGCGGGCACGATTCGCTCAGGAACAGGCGCGAGCGCACCTCGAGCCCCGCCTTCTCCAGCCGCTCGATCTCCGACAACAGGTGCGTCGGGTCGACGACCACGCCGTTGCCGATGTAGCAGGCCACGCCGTCGCGCATGATGCCCGAGGGGATCAGCTGCAGAGCAGTCTTCACGCCCTTGATGACCAGCGTGTGGCCGGCATTGTGGCCACCTTGAAAGCGCACCACGCCTTGCGCATGGTCGGTGAGCCAATCGACGACCTTGCCCTTGCCCTCGTCGCCCCACTGGGTACCGACGACGACGACGTTGCGCCCAGGCTTGGTTCCAGTCGCGTTCGCACTGCCTTGTTGCATGAGAAGTCTCGCAGATGAAATCGGGGGAGGTGCTGCGCCTAGATCGCGCGCAGCACCCAGTGGCCGTCGGCGGCCACCAGCTCGCGGTCGCAGGCGTACTCCTGCGCTTCATGTTCATGGCCGGGCAGCACGCACACGACCGTCTCGCCGGCTTCGCGCAGGCGGCGGATGGCCGCCCGCAACGCCGGCTCCTCGCCCCACGGGGCGCGCACGGCGGGACGCGGTGCGTGATCGCGCGCCACCGTGGCAAGCGACTTCAGATCCAGGCTGAAGCCCACCGCCGGGCGCTTGCGGCCGAACACCGCGCCGACCTCGTCGTAGCGGCCGCCGCGGACCAGTGCGTCCGCCGAGGCGCTGTCGAAGATCGCGAAACGCGCGCCGCTGTAGTAGGCATAGCCCGAGAGATCAGACAGGTCGAACCCCACGTGCAGGTTCGGATACGCGTGGCGCAGATGCGTGATGAGCCACTGCAGATCGTCGAGTGCCTGCGCGATGAGCGCGTGCTGCGGCAACTCGGTGCGGGCGCGCGCCAGCACCTCGTCGCCGCCGTACATCGACGGCAGCGCGGCCAGGCCGCGACGAGCCTCAGCGGGGAAGCGCTCGGCCAACGTGGCCAGAGCGGCCGCGTCCTTGTGCGACAGCGCATCGATCAGCTCGGCCTGCGTCGCCGCGTCGAGCGCGACGCCATCGAGCACGCCGCGCACGACGCGCGCGTCGCCGAGGTCCACCGCGATGTCCTGCACGCCGGCATGCATCAGGCAATCCAGCGCCAATTCCAGCACTTCGAGGTCGGCTTCAAGATCGGCATGGCCATAGATCGCAGGCGATCGGGACGCGTGTGCAGCACCGGCCCGCAGTAGCACAGGCGCGTCACACCTTGGCGGTTGAGCAGGTGTGCATCGATGCGCGCCACCTGCGGCGTGGTGTCGGCGCGCAGGCCCAGTGTGCGGCCGGACAGCTGGTCGACCAGCTTGAAGGTCTTCAAGTCCAGCTCACGGCCGGTGCCCGACAGCAGCGACTCCAGGTGTTCCAGCAGCGGCGGCATCACCAGCTCGCAGCCGTAGCCGCCGGCGACGTCGAGCAGGCCTCGACGCAATTCCTCGATGCGCCGCGCCTCACGCGGCAACACATCGGCGATGTGCTCGGGCAGCAGCCAAGCAGACGACATGGAAAACCACCGGTGTTGAAAACGGCATTATAGGGACCACCCCCTACGGCCTTCGGCCGCCCCCTCAAGGGGGCGACACCAGCGGACCGGCGGAGCCGGATCCGCGGTGTCCGCTTGAGAAGCCGCGCGGCTATCGGAAGTAGATCAGGAGGAGCACGGCGCCGGCGAGCATGCTCGACAGGCCGATGAAGCGGATTTGTCCGTCGCTCATCTGCAGTGCGCGCTGGAACACTTGCCGCCAGGTCGCCGGGCTGAAGAACGGCAGCAAGCCCTCGATCACCAGCAGCAGCGCAAAGGCGCCGAACAGCAGGTCACCCATGCGAGAGAACTACTTCTTCGCCGGCGCGGCCGGAGCCGCACCGCTGCCACGCATCGCCTTGAAGAACTCGCTGCCGGGGTCGACGACCATCAGGTCGGAGCGGTTGCGGAAGGTCGCGCGGTAGGCCTCGAGGCTGCGATAGAACTGGGCGAACTGAGGATCGCGGC
>VBDL01000012.1 GCA_005884255.1 Betaproteobacteria bacterium
ATCCAGAAGGTGCGCGTGCACCAGAGCAGCACGGCGAGCGAGAGCGATGCCGGCTGGTCCGAGATCGTGCTCAGCCCGGCCAAGCGCGTCGACTTGCTCACGCTGACCAACGGCGTCCTCGACACGCTTGGCCAGACGCCGTTGCCTCCGGGGAAGTACACGCAGATGCGGCTCGTGCTGGCGGCCAACGACAGCGCCAATCCGCTGGCCAACTCCGTGGTGCCCACCGGCGGCAGCGAGATCGCGCTGACCACGCCGAGTGGCCTGCAGACCGGCGTGAAGATGAATATCGACATCGACATCGCCGCCAACAAGATGGCTGACTTCGTGCTCGACTTCGACGCTTGCAAATCGGTCGTGCACGCCGGCGCGTCGGGCAGCTACTTGCTCAAGCCGGTGGTCAGCGTGATCCCGCATTACGTGTCCGGCGTGCTCGGCTATGTCGACGCGTCGCTGGCGAGCGCTACGACGAGCGTGTCGGTTCAACAAGCCGGCGTGGTCGTGAAGAGCACCGCCCCGGATAGCACCGGCAAATTCCTCCTCGAACCGGTCGCCCCGGGGACCTATGACCTCGTGCTCAGCGCGAGCGGACACGCCACCGCCGTCGTCACCGGCGTGGTCGTGACGACCGACACCGTGACCTCGCTGAACACCTCGTCGGGCGGCCTGAACCCGCCCACTTCGACCAGCGGCACGGCCGCCGGCGTGGTCGCTACCGGCGTGTCGCCGATCGACGCCACGGTCAACGCGATGCAGACGCTCACCGGCGGCGACACGATCGAGGTCGCCGGCGGTGCGGTCAACGCCACAACCGGCGCGTACTCGTACACGCTGGCTGTGGGTGCGCCCGTGGTTGCGCCTTACGTCGCCGCACCGGGCACGCTGAGCTTCGCTGCCGACAGCGCCGTGGGCGGCAAGTACACGCTGGCCGCGATCTCGGGCGGCGTGACGAAGACGGCTGGGCCGATCAGCATCACCTCGGGCGTTACCGTGACGACGAACTTCACGTTCCCATGATCATCGACGACGCGCGATGAGCCTCGAGCCGCGCGAGCTCGACCCGCAGCACCAGGCCCTGTCCGATGCTCTGTCGGCAGTGCTGCGGCCGCTCGCGCGGCTGGCCGTGGCGCAAGGCTTGCCCTTCGCCGCGGTCGAGGAGCTGCTCAAGCGCAGCTTCGTGCAGGCCGCGCGCGATGCGCAATCGGACCCCGCGGCGCAGCGCATGATCAGTCGGATCAGCACGGCCACAGGCATCCATCGCCGCGAGGTGACGCGGCTGTGCGAGAGCGCGCCGCAGGCCGCGCCACGCCCGCGATCGCTGGCCGCCGAGGTGTTCGCGCGCTGGACCACGGCGCGCGAGTACCGCGATCGCCGCGGCGCGCCGCGCGTGCTGCCGCGCCAGGGGCAGGGCGCGAGCTTCGAGACGCTGGCGCAGTCGGTGACGCGCAACGTGCATCCGCGCAGCCTGCTCGACGAGCTGCTGCGGCTGGGCTTGGCGACGCACGATGCGCAGCGCGACACGGTGACGCTGCAGCGCGACGCCTTCGTGCCGCGCGGCGACACCATGCGCATGCTCGGCTTCCTTGGCGACAACGCGGGCGATCACCTCAGCGCCGCCGTGCACAACGTGCTGACAGACGGGCAGCGCCACTTCGAGCAGGCGGTGTTCGCCGACGAGCTGTCCGGCGAGTCGCTGCAGCAGATTCGCGCAGTGGTCCGCACGCAGTGGCAGAGCCTCATCGAGGCAACGGTGCCTCTGCTGGAGAAGATGATCGAGGACGATCGAGTCGCCGATCGCGCGCGCGACCAGCGCCTGCGCATCGGCCTGTACAGCTTCAACGAGACGATGCCCGCGGTGGCACCCCCAACGGCCGACGCCCCCGTGCGCGACGTGCGGCGCACTCGCCGCAAGAGCAAGGATTCGACATGAAGACACTCCCACGCCTGACCCTTGGCGGTGGCCATATGGGCCGCTTGATTCGCAGCTTCGCCATGGCCGCGCTGGCATCGACGCTGCTCTTCGGCTGCGGCGGCGTGGGCACAGGCGGCACCGGCGCCTTCTTGTCATCGGAGGTCAGTGGCTTCGCGTCGGTGATCGTCGGCGGCGTCGAGCTCGACGACACGAAGGCCAGCGTGTTCGACGACGACGGTGCCGCGGTGGCACGCAACGGCAACGAGCTGCGGCTGGGCATGATGGTGGATGTCGATGCATCGACCATCGTCAGCACGAGCAACGGCAAGAGCGCGGCGGCGAGCCGCTTCCGCATCGCTACCGCCGTGCTCGGCCCGGTGGAGGCTGTCGACACCGGGACGCGCACGCTCACCGTGCTCGGCCAGCAGCTGCAGATCAACGCGGCCACCGTGTTCGGCCCGTCGCTGCACGGCGGGCTGTCTGCGCTGCACGCCGGCGACGTGGTGGCGGCCTATGCCTTGCCCGATGCGAGCAGCGGGCGCTATGTGGCCACGCGCATCGAGCCGGCGCCCGGCGCGAAGGCGTATCGGCTGCGCGGCATCGTCAGTGCACTGGACAGCGCTTCGCGCACTCTGCACATCGGCGGCGCGACGCTCGACTACGCGAACGCCAGCGGGGTGCCGGCGGGCCTGGCCAACGGCCAGCTGGTGCGCGTGAAGCTGCCGGCCGCGAGCGGCACGGGCGTGCTGAGTGTCGACGCGTTCGGCGCGGCCACGGGAAGCCCCATGGACGGCGACAGTGCCGTGGTCGACGGCTTGGTGACCTCGTTCGCCAGCGAGAGCGCGTTCGGTGTCAACGGCCTGCCGGTGGACGCCAGCCAGGCGCAGTTCGACCCGGCGTCGACGGCATTGGCCGCGGGCGTTTACGCCAGCGTCGAGGGCCGCGTGGCCAACGGCACGCTGGTCGCCACCCGCGTCAAGGTGCTGGGCCAGAGCGCGATCGCCGCGCGCGTCTACCAGGTGTCCGGCCCGGTCTCCAGCCTCAACGGCTCGGCCAAGACCCTGGTGGTGCGCAACGTGGAGGTCGACTACTCGGGCGCGCAGTTCGTCAATGGCACGGCAGCAGGATTGGCCAATGGCGTTGCGGTGCGCGTCGACGGTCCGTTGTCGGCGGATGGGACCCAGGTCAGCGCGACGCAGATCACCTTCCCGTGAGCCGGGGCGAGAGTCACCAGCCGGCCGCTACGCCACCCAGTAAGGCACCGATCACCGCAACGGTGAGCGCCGCGATGGCGGCTTCGCTGCGGCTGAGCCGCGTAGTCGGCGGGCGGCGCGCGTCGCGTCTGCCGGCCGCGATCAGGCGAGAGCAATCGCAGGACGATGGCCGTCGGCCCCAGCACGCCGTGCCCAGCATGCCCGAGGTCATGGGCTTGCCCTTGCATTGGCGTGGCGGGCAACATTGGAGTGCATGGAATCAGGCGAACCTTCCCATGCCCGGCGGCAGCATGTGTGCGCACGCTGGTCCGGCCGTTGTTCTCCGGGATGGCGAAGTGCACGTGTTCGATGCAAGCCACGCCGGCAGCCAGACTCGTCCAATCATTGACTCGGCACAAGAGCGCGAAGCCTTGACGACCCTCACTGCTGCGCAGCCATCTTCTTGCGAATCTGCGCCCGCGTTTGCTCCGCCGCCGATGCGAAGGGGCCGCCAAGGGCAACTGCTTCTTCGATCAGCGAAAGTGCTTCCTCGTTGCGGTTCTGGTCTGCCACCACCTGTGCGAGGTTGTTCAGCGCGACGGCGGATTTCGGATGGTGCTTCACGGCGTCACGCAGTACCGACTCCGCTGCTTGCAGGTCGCCCTCTGCATAGTCGATGTTCGAGAGGCCGATGGCGCCATTGAGGCTCTCAGGCCAACGAAGCAGCAACGCGCCATAGGCCTTGCGCGCCGCAGTGCGATCAGCCACGTGCGCCATGGCCACCACTGCCTGCAGTCAACTGGCTTCAGTCGCGGTCACCGGCACACGATCGGGTGGCACCGCGACCATTGCCCAATACGAGCTTTCTTTCCACGTGTATTCGAGCGCCGCGAATGAACCTAGAGCCTGCCAGCACGTTTCCATCCGCAGCACCACGGTCTTGCACGCTAGCGAGGTGAGAGAAAATCACCGGTCGAATTCCACTTGCGACCGGCCGAAGACCTCCATGGACCTGCTGCAGATACTCATCCTCGCCATCGTTCCGGGCACGGCCGAGCTGTTGCCGGTGTCCAGCTCGGCCCACGTGATCATGGCCGAGAAGCTCATGGGGCTGGACCCGACATCGCCGCAGATGACGCTGCTGCTGGTCATGCTGCACACCGGCACCATGTTCGCGGTGATCGTCTATTTCTGGCAGTCCTGGCGCGCCACGTATTTCGGCTCGGCGCAGGCGTTTCGCGTCAATGCGCTGCATGTGGCGCTTGCCACGGCCGTGACCGGCGTCGTGGGCTTGGTGTTGCTCGAGATCCTCAAGCGCGCGGTCGCCGGCGGCGAGCCCCACTTCGAGATCGAGCACCTGTTCGGCCATGCCAGGCTGATGGCCGCAGCACTGGCGGCGGCCGGCATGCTGATCATTGCATCCTCTCGCATCGCCGCCGGCGGGAGCGACGACCTGTCACTGCCCAGCGCGGCATGCATCGGTGCAGTGCAGGGCTTGTGCCTGCCATTCCGCGGCTTCTCGCGCTCGGGTGCGACGATCTCGACGGGCCTCGTCCTGGGCGTCGCTCGCCGGCGGGCCGAGGAGTTCAGCTTTGCGCTGGCAGTCGTGCCCACGCCCGCCGTGATCGTCAAGGAGGCTCACCGGTTGTACAAGGCCCAGGCCACCGTTACCGATGCCGGCGGTCTTCTGCACCTTGCCGGCCCGAGCCTGCTTGGCATGGGCCTAAGCTTCCTGGCGGGACTGGTGGCGCTGCGCTGGCTGTCGAAGTGGCTGGAACAGGGTCGTTGGCATTTCTTCGGCGCTTACTGCCTGCTCGCTTCACTCGTCGTGCTGTGGGTGGGCTGAGCGGTGAGGGCAGATAACTCGGAAGGCCCCGCGGTCGGCGCGCGCGCATCGGATGGAAGCGCGAAGATCCATCACTGGCTGTATGCGATCGGCGGCCTGCTCGTGCTGGGCGGATTCGCGTGGGTCGGTGACACGATCACATTGCAAAACGAACGCACCGTGTACACGGCCCAGTGTGCACGCGGAGCGTGGCAAGGTCCGCACTGCAGCGGCGACCTGGTAGCCGGGCCGCGCTACCGATTTCGTGCCCTGCGCATACATGGCGAAGTGCTCTTCTGGACAGTCGGCGACACGCAGCCCTCGGGCAAGCTGATGCCCTGCGCAATCGCTGACGGCCGGAACTGGACCTGCGATCCCGGCGCCGACCCGGGGCGGACGATCACGCTGCAGATGTCGCGGGGACGGCCGGTGAACCATCCCGGTGTCGCGAGCAAGCCCTTTCATGCCGTGGCCAAGTGGCGCTGGTGGCTGCTTCGCGGGGGGATCGCCCTCGGCCACGACGCCGCCAACTGACGCGCCGAACTAGAGGAGAAAACCACCATGAGCCCCGAGCGCATATCACTGCCGATCATGGCCAACATCGTCAACGGCCAGGCCGCGGCTCGACAGGGTCGCGTTCTCCGACCTCCAAGACGCACCCCGCGTGTGTGCCGCTACCGCATCTTCATGGCGTGCGTCTTCTGCTGCGTCGTTCTGGTCGATGCGTGGGCCGATCGCAGCCTGTCGGCACATCTCAGCGGCGATGTCATCGGTCCGGCTTCAATCGCCATCTGGGCAATGACGTTGCTCGGTGCCATTGGTATTGGCCCAATGGGCCTGTTGAGAGCGGCAACGCGCCGATGAGGTGATTGCCTACGTCGGGGACTGGAGTGTCCTGTGCTGACAAGCAATTCGGATGACGAGGACCACCGGCGGCGCCGAGACGCGAAGTGATCAGGGCTCCACGCCGCGCGGCGCCGCGCGCATCACGCGCTCGACCTCGTCAGGTCTGAGCGGCCGCGCCGCGGCAGCCGGCGCGTCGAGCAGATGCACCAGCCGCGGCTGCGCGAGCACCAGGGCCAGAACGGCGGCCAAGCCGAGCAGGTAGGGCGTGAGCGCTCGCACAAGCTGGCGCAGCGTGGGGTGCGGCACGATGCGCGCCCCGCTCATCATCACCGCGTAGCCCAGCGGCGGCAGCAGGAAGCTCATCTGCAGCGCGAGCAACGACAGCACCGCGACCCACAGCGCGTCATCCACGCGCGTCAGCACCGGCGGCATGAGGATGGGCACGACGACGAAGATCAGCTCGTAGGCGTCGAGCACCAGGCCGCACAGCAGCAGCACGGCCAGCGCCGCGGCCACCGTCGCGGCAGGGCCGCCAGGCAGCCGCGCGAAGGCCGCGGTCACCAGGACGTCGGTGCCCAGGCTGCGCAGCAGCAGCGTGAAGGTAGTGGCCGAGACGAACAGCGCGCACAGGCTGCCGGTGATGTCCAGCGCGTCACGCAGTGCGCCGTTCAGCGGCCCGAAACCCAGCCGCCCGCTGACCACGCCGCCGACAAGCAGCAGTACGCCGCCGCACGCCGCCGCCTCGACGGCGTAGAACCAGCCGGCCGCCACGCCGCCCAGCAAGGCGCCGATCACCGCGACGGTGAGCGTCGCAATGGCGGCTTCGCTGCGGCCGAGCGGCGTGGGCTCGGCAGGCGGCGCGCGCCGCGCCTGCCACGCCGCGATCAGCGAGAGCAACAGCAAGACGATGGCCGCCGGCCCCAGCACGCCGTGCAGCAGATCCTGCGTGTTGATGATGCGGTTCTGCGCGGCGCTGACGTTCAGGGCCTGGGTGTGCGCGCTCATCATGGCGTCGCCGAGCAGCAGCAGCACGATGGACGGCGGCACCAGCACGCCCAGCGTGCTCGCCACGCTGACCAGCGCGGTGGTCTGCGCCACGTCCACGCCCCGCGCGCGAAGCCGCGGCGCCACCACGCGCGCAAGCATCGCCACGCTGGCGCCCACCGAGCCGTTCATCGGCGCGAGCAGCGCGCTCAAGCCCATCGCCGCGAGGCGCGGTGACGCGCCGCTGCGCCCGGCCAGCCGGCAGCCGCCGCGATACAGCAGATCGGCCAGTGGCAAGCGATCGAGCAGAGCGCCGATGAAGACGAAGAGCGGAACCGCCTGCAGCAAGTCGTTTTCCAGCAGGCCGATCATGCGCGAGGGCAGCGCACCGAGCAGCGCCAGCGGTATGGCGCCGCTCACCACGCCCACGGTGGCGCCCACGCACGAGGCGACGAGCAGTACAGCGAACACCGGCAGGCCGGTGGTCGCTACGAGCAGCGCGGCGACGCCCAGCAGCGCGAGGCCGAACTCGGCCATCAGCCTTCGCCGCGCCGCAGGCGCTCCGGGTTCGGCAGGCGCGCCGGGTTCAGCAGGCGCGCCAGATCCAGCACGGCCTGCACGGCAACGGCCCCGGCCAGTAGCCACAGGGCGAGCTTGACGACGAAGTAGCCGGGGTTGGACGTGTCGGGAAAGGATTCGAGCTGCAGCACCGATTGCCACACCTGCGCGCGCGAGCTGGCGAGCACGAACAGGCTCCAGGGCAGCAAGCCCAGGGCGATGCCTGCCACGCGCAGCGGCGTGCGCCAGCGCTGCGCCCAGTGAGGAGCCAGCGGGCGCGGCGCGAGGTGGCTGCCGCGCCGTGTGGCATCGGTGATGGCCAGCGCGACGTACAGCGCGAACACGCACTGCCCGAGATCGTTGGCCTGCCGCGACCCCGCATGGAACAGCTCGCGCAGCGGCCACTGCAGAAACAGCAGCAAGGCCAGCGGCAAGGCGAGCCAGCGCGCCGCAGCAAGCAGGCGCGCGACAGCGCCATCCACGAATTCGATCATGGCAGCCGCATGATGGCGCGCTCTCGCGCACGCATCAGGTTCAGGGATTCCAAATGGGGCGAGTCTAGTCCCTGGATTCGCGCGCGATCGTTCGAACGAGCGAATGCCGCGAGGTGCCGCGAGTCAGAAGTCGTAGGTCAATCCGACCGAGATAGCCTTCGCGTTGTACCCGCTGAATGTCGCACCGTCTCCATCCTTGTTTCTGGTGACGATCCCGTGACCGCCGACGCCCAGCGCATAGTGGGCGAACTCGCCGTTGCGCAAGTCCGTGTAGACCACATAGGTGCTGACCTTCTTGTCCTGGAAGCGGTGCCTGTATCCCAGCGAGTATTGGTTCGCCGCGTTGTTCACCGACTGGCCGGATCCATCCACTCCGCTCATGTTCGGCGGAGCGCCGTTCGGATTGCCCGGCGTCTTTCCGGCGTGGGCCCAGGCAAGGTTCAAATCGTCATAGGCGGTCAACTTCTGCGTCAAGGCCAGCCACGTGCCATTGCGGCTGCGCTCGTCGAGCAATGGCGTGATCGCGTTGCGCTTCATCTTCTCCCAGATGAAGTTGAGCGTGGTCGCTTCGGCAAACGTGTACTGCACCCCGATCTTGAAGGCGGCCTCGTTCGCAATGCCGACCGAGCCGGGGGTGAGATCGTCACCGCCCCGATTCGCGCTCTTGTGCAACTCATAGGCGGCGGTGGCGTACAGCGGGCCCATGTCATACGCCACGGACGCGCTGTAGGCCGTACCGAACGACCCGTCATTGCAGCCGCTCGCGGGGTTCTGCGGCCCGACCGAGTTTCCGCCCGTGCAATCGGGCTCTCCCAACGCATACTGGAGCCCATCGGTGCTCCGATTCTGTCCGGGCGAAACCAGACCGCTGAAGCTCCAGCTGCCCCACTTCGGCGATTCATACCAGATCGAGTGAGGTGTCCGCAGGTCGAATTCAGCACGGGCATCCCCGCCCGTGTTGCCCATGATGCTGTTGTAGTCAGCCACCGAATTCGAGAACGGATCCATCCTGCCGGTGGACGATTTGTATGGCGTGTCGGTCTTGCCCAGCTTGATGGCCCCGAGCTTGGCGCTTTGCAAGCCGACATAGCTGTTGCGCGAACCCAGCCCGGATTTCTGTGCGGTCGCATCGGGCGCCTGGTCCGATGTGCCTGGTGTCGCGGCGTACATCACTTCGGTCTCGAACTGGAAGACCGCCTTCAGGTCGTCGCTGAGCTGGCGCGAGCCGCGCACACCGAAGAACGACAGGTTGCTGGACACATCGCCCAACCATCCGTTGTTGCCAGTGGCACCAACTGCGTTCTTCAGGCCGTTGGTCTGGTAGTCGGCCGACACGTCGACGTGCCCGTAGAGCGTGACCTCGCTGTTCATCGCCGGGCTTCATTCGCACGCCGGATGGCGCTGCGATTTTCTCGTCCTGCTTCTGCGTCTTGGCTGCCACGGCACTCATTTGCGCCTGCAACTCGGCCACCTGCTTCTGCAGCGCATCCAGCTTCACTTGCATGTCGGCGGCTTGATCGGCGTGAGCGCCTCCCGATGCAGCGGTGAGCGCGACCGTACAGGCGAGCGCCAAGGGATTGCGTGCGAAGGCTCTCGCACTGGTCGCAAGGATCAGCTTCATCGTTGTCTCCAGACTTGTTTCGGACATGGGCCTGCACGGCAGCGAGAGCCGCGAGTGCGGGGACATTTCAAACGTCTGGACTGCCACGCGCGCTTGACCGGGGTCAAGCATTTCGAATACGCCGCAAAGGAGCGTTCGACGGCAACGAATCGCTTGCTTCTTAAGTCTGTCTTAATCCATTTGGGGGTACACGCAGCCGGCGGGTCTGCGCACACCGCCGATTGCGTTGCCATTGAGACTGGCTTGGCAGCGCGCATTGCGCAGATGGATACGCGCCAGAGGCTTGCGTCGTTGATGGCGCATATCTATCCTGAGGGCCACACTGGACGCCTATGTCGATGTGCCAACTGGAGTCAAGCGAAGGGGTGAGTCATGTACCAGCAAAGCTACGATCCCGCTGGAAACGTGCTCCTCTCGACCCTGGCCGCTGCGATCCCGATCCTCGTTCTCCTGTACTTCATTGCCTTGCACCGGCACCGCGATGCGCAGGGCAATGTGCACCTCGGCATCTCCGCGCCCTATGCGGCGTTCTTCGGCGTCGCCGCCGCATTCGTGGTCTCCTGCCTCGTCTTCAGGATGCCCGTCGCGTCCGCCCTCTCTGCCTTCGCTCTCGGCACGCTGTCGGGATTCCTGGGAATCATCTGGATCGTCCTCGCCGCGATGTTCCTCTACACGATGACCGTGGTGACCGGCAAGTTCGAGATCGTGAAGGAGTCGATCGTTCACATCTCGTTCGACCGGCGGCTTCAGTGCGTGCTGATCGCGTTCTCCTTCGGGGCGATCATCGAAGGCACGTCGGGCTTCGGGACGCCGGTGGCCATCGCAGGCGCGGTGATGGTCGGCCTGGGGTTCAAACCCTTCCAGTCGGCTGTCCTGAACCTGCTGGCCAACACTGCTCCGGTTGAGCGGACTGGACCAGGTCACTGTGTCCGCCATGGCGGGTCGCCAGCTGCCCTTCGTCTCGATCCTGGTCCCGTTCTGGCTCGTGGCCACTTTCGTGAAGATGGAAGGCGGGACATGGAAGGAAGCGTTCGAGGTATGGCCCGCAGCCTTGTGTGCAGGGCTGAGCTTCGCCGTCATGCAGTTCATGGCGTCGGGGACCAGCGAGTTCCACCTGATGACCGACGTGGTCTCCGGCGTGTTCTCGGTGATCTGCACCGCGCTGTTCCTGCGCTTCGTCTGGCATCCGAAGACGCGCTTTCTGCTGAAGTCCGAGCGTGACGCGCTGGCGCAGGCCGGCAAGAGCACTGCCACGGTCACCACGGACACGACCGCATGGAAGTACCCCTACACCACCGTCGAAACAATCCACGCATGGCTTCCCTGGGTGATCCTCATTCTTTGCTGCGCCCTATGGGGGATGCCCGAGTTCAAGAAGTACCTCAACAACCTCTTCTCCGGCATCAAGTTCGCCACGACGCTGCTCGGCTCGCCGTTCACCGGCACGCTCTCGCTGCCGGTGTGGGACATGCCGGCCTTGCACAACCTGGTGCAACGCATGCCCCCGGTGGCGCCGATCAACGCCAAGCCGGAGGCCGCGCGATTCACCATCAATTGGCTCTCGGCGGCAGGAACCGGCGTGTTCGTCGCGGCGATGCTCTCCGGGCTGGTGCTCAGGCTGAGCGCCGCGCAATGGGAGCAGGCGTTCGGGCAGACGCTGCGCCGCATGAGAACGCCCGTGCTGGTCATCGGCCAGGTGCTCGGACTCGGCTTCCTGACCCGCTACGCCGGCACCGATGCCGTCCTCGGTCTCGCGTTCACCGGCGCCGGCGTCCTGTATCCCTTCTTCGCCGCGTATCTCGGGTGGCTCGGTGTCTTCCTCACGGGCTCGGACACTGCGTCCAATGCCTTGTTCGGGAGCCTGCAGCGGATCACAGCCCAACAGCTCCATCTGAATCCGATCCTGATCGTGGCGACGAACTCCACAGGCGGCGTG
>VBDL01000689.1 GCA_005884255.1 Betaproteobacteria bacterium
CCGTCTATGTGAGCTGCGCCGGCCGCGGCGGCCCGCACTTCGGCGCCCCGTCGGCCGAGCTCGCGGTGGTGCGCCACGCCCTCGGCGACGTGCCGCTGGTCGGCTTCTTCGCCAACGGCGAGATCGCGCGCCACCACCTGTACGGCTACACCGGCGTGTTGACGGTGTTCATCGGCAGCGCCTGAAGCGGTCGCGCGCGATGGCCGGCCAGCGCATCCCGCCGATCCAGTGCCTGCTCAGCTTCGAGGCGCTGGCCCGCCTGCGCAGCGTGAGCCAGGCGGCCGAGGAGTTGAGCGTCACGCCGAGCGCGGTCAGCCACCGCATGCGCCAGCTCGAAACCCAGCTGCGGCGCAAGCTGTTCGCGCGCGCCGACTTCAGCCTCACCGCTGACGGCGCGGCCTACCTCGCGCAGGTGCGCCCGGCCCTGAAGGCGCTCGCGCAGGCGCCCGGCGCGAGCAGCGACCCGGGCGTGACCAAGCTGCGGCTGGCGGTGACGCCGACCTTCTCGCGCGAGATCCTGCTGCCGCGGCTGGCGCTGTTTCGCCATGCCTACCCGGACATCGAGCTGATCCTGCAGGTCTCGATTCCGCTGCTCAACGTGACGGCCGAGGACGCCGATCTCGAGATCCGCTTCGGCGCCGGCGGCTACAGCGGCGTCGAAGAGCTGCGCATCCTGTCCGACGACGTGTTCCCGGCGTGCAGCCCCGAGTACCTGCACGAGTTCGGCCCGTTCGACGGCTTCGACAGCGCCGAATCGGTCGCCCGCGCGCGCCTGATCCGCAGCCCGCTGGAGCCGTGGCGAACCTGGTTCGACGCCTGCGGCATCGATCTGCCGGAGCCGCGCGAAGGCTCGCAGTTCAACGATGTGGGGCTGGTGCTCGACGCCGCGGTGGCCGGCTTCGGCGTCGCGCTGACGCGCTCGAAGCTGGGCCTGGCGTGGCTCGACAGCGGCCGGCTGATCCGGCTGTCGCCGCGCGCCATTCCCTCGCCGCACCACCACCACATCTGCTGGAAGCCGGGCACGCTGGATCGCTGGGAGTGCGCCGCGTTCGTCGAGTGGCTGCGGCTCGCGCTGCAGTGAAGGCCGCATGAACGCAGCGGCGTGAAAAAGCTTCACGCGCGAGGCAGCGAAGTTTCACGCCAGCACGGGTCACGCCCTTCTACAGTGGCAGCACAGCGGCGCTACAGTGCATCGTGAGCCGCCGACCCGTCACGAAAGGAAGGTGTCGATGAATGCCTCATCGCGGTCAGGCGATGCCGCCATGGACAGCGGCGCCGCGCAGCGCGCCGCGCGCCAGCGCGGGGTGGTCGAGGCGCTCGCCCCGCTGTTGCCGGCGCATGCCTTGCTGTGGAACCGCGAAGACACTGTGCCCTACGAGTGCGACGGCCTGACCGCCTACCGCGAGCAGCCGCTCGTCGTCGCCCTGCCCGAGACCGAGGCGCAGGTGGCCGCTGTGCTGCGCGCCTGCCACCAGCTCAGCGTGCCGGTCGTGGCGCGCGGGGCTGGCACCGGCCTGTCCGGCGGCGCGCTGCCGAACCGGCTGGGCGTGACCTTGAGCCTGGCCAAGTTCAACAAGATCCTCGCGGTCGATGCCCTCGCGCGCACCGCCACCGTCCAATGCGGCGTGCGCAACCTCGCGATCAGCGAAGCGGCTTCGCCACTGGGGCTCTTCTACGCGCCCGACCCGAGCAGCCAGATCGCCTGCACCATCGGCGGCAACGTGGCCGAGAACTCGGGCGGCGTGCACTGCCTGAAGTACGGGCTGACCCTGCACAACGTGCTGCGCGTGAAGGGCTACACCATCGAAGGCGAGGCGCTCGAGTTCGGCAGCGCGGCGCTCGACGCGCCGGGGCTGGACCTGCTGCCGCTGGTCGTCGGCAGCGAGGGCATGCTCGCGGTGATCACCGAAGTCACCGTCAAGCTGGTGCCGAAACCGCAGCTCGCGCGCTGGCCTCGAGATGATGGACAAGCCGATGACCGCCGCGGTCGAGGACTATGTGCACGCCGGCTACGACCTCGAGGCGGCGGCGATCCTGCTGTGCGAGAGCGACGGCACGCCGGAAGAGGTCGAGGAAGAGATCGCCCGCATGCTCGACGTGCTGGCCGCGAGCGGCGCGACGCGCATGCAGACCAGCCGCGACGAGGCGCAGCGCCTGCAGTTCTGGAGCGGGCGCAAGAACGCCTTCCCCGCGAGCGGGCGCATCAGCCCCGACTACATGTGCATGGACTCGACGATCCCGCGCAAGCGCCTGGCGGACATGCTGCTCGCGATCCAGCAGATGGAGCAGACCTACGGCCTGCGCTGCGTCAACGTGTTCCATGCCGGCGACGGCAACCTGCACCCGCTGATCCTGTTCGACGCCAACGATGCCGATCAACTGCATCGCTGCGAGCGCTTCGGCGCCGACATCCTCGAGACCAGCGTGCGCCTGGGCGGCACCATCACCGGCGAGCACGGCGTGGGCATCGAGAAGCTGGGCTCGATGTGCGTGCAGTTCTCGCCCGAGGAGCATGAGCAGATGCGCGCGCTGAAGCGCGCCTTCGACGCACGCGAGCTGCTGAACCCGGGCAAGGTGATCCCGACGCTGCGGCGCTGCGCCGAGGGCGGCAAGATGCATGTGCGGCGCGGCCTGCTGCCCTTCCCCGACCTGCCGCGTTTCTGATGCGCGCTTCCGCATGACGCCCGTCGACCCCGCACTCGCCCCGCTCGTCGAACGCATCCACGCCGCCGCGCGGACCGGTGCGCCGCTGCGCATTCGCGGCGGCGGCACGAAGGACTTCTACGGCGAGCCGCCGCACGGCGAGGTGTTCGACGTGACCGGCGTCGCCGGCATCTCGAGCTACGAACCGAGCGAGCTCGTCGTCAGCGCGCGCTGCGGCACGCCGCTCGCGCAGCTCGAGGCGACGCTCGCCGAGCAGGGCCAGTGCCTGCCGTTCGAGCCGCCGCATTTCGGAGGCGGCGCGACCGTCGGCGGCATGGTCGCCGCCGGCCTCGCGGGCCCGTCGCGCGCCGCGCTCGGCAGCGTGCGCGACCATCTGCTCGGCGCGACGCTGCTCAACGGGCGCGGCGAGCTGCTCAGCTTCGGCGGGCAGGTGATGAAGAACGTCGCCGGCTACGACGTGTCGCGCGTGCTCGCCGGCTCGCTGGGCACGCTGGGCGTGATCTGCGAGGTCTCGCTGAAGGTGCTGCCGGTGGCGCCCGCCAACGCGACGCTGCGCTTCGCGCTGAACCAGGCCGATGCGCTGGCGCGGCTGCAGCGCTGGGGCGGCGAGCCGCTGCCGCTGAACGCGAGCGCGTGGCGCAGCGACAGGGCGATGTCGTCGAGTCGGCGCAGGCGATCGACTTCTGGCACCGGCTGCGCGAACACAGCGGCGACTACTTCAACGCCGCGCAAAGCGCCATCGCTTCGGGCAGCGCCGCGCTGTGGCGCCTGTCGGTGCCGGCCACCGCGCCGCCGCTCGCCTTGGCCGGCGAGCAGCTGATCGAGTGGGGCGGCGCCCAGCGCTGGCTCTGCAGCACGCTGCCGGCGGCGCAGGTGCGCGACGCCGCGGCGCGGGTCGGCGGCCACGCGACGCTGTTTCGCGCCGCGGACAAGTCGGCCGGCGTGTTCACGCCGCTGAAGCCGCCGCTGGACCGCATCCACCGCGAGCTGAAGAAGGCCTTCGACCCGCACGGCATCTTCAACCCCGGCCGCATGTACCCCGGCCTCTGAACCGAACCCATGCAGACCGCACTCGCTCCCGAATTCCGTGGCACGCCCGATGGCGACGAGGCCGACGCCATCCTGCGCAAGTGCGTGCACTGCGGCTTTTGCACTGCCACCTGCCCGACCTACCAATTGCTCGGCGACGAGCTCGACGGGCCGCGCGGTCGCATCTACCTGATGAAGCAGGTGCTCGAAGGGCACGAGCCGACGCGCAAGACGCAGCTGCACCTCGACCGCTGCCTGACCTGCCGCAACTGCGAGACCACCTGCCCGTCGGGCGTGGAGTACGGCAAGCTGGTCGAGATCGGGCGGCGCATTGTCGACGAGCGCGTCGAGCGCCCGGCCGCCGAGCGCGCGCTGCGCGGGCTGCTCAAAGAAGGGCTGACCTCGCCGCTGTTCGCGCCGGCGCTCAAGCTCGGCCAGGCGCTTCGGCCGCTGCTACCGGCCGCCTTGCAGAACAAGGTCCCGGCGAAGGCCGACGTGGGCGCCCAGCGCTGGCCGACGCGCGAGCACCCGCGCAAGGTGCTGCTGCTGGCGGGCTGCGTGCAGCCGGCGATGCTGCCGAACATCAACAGCGCGACCGCGCGCGTGCTCGATGCGGCCGGCATCCAGACCTTGGTCGCCGACGGCGCCGGCTGCTGCGGCGCGATCCGCCTGCATCTGAGTGACCACGAGGGCGGCTTGGCCGACATGCGCCGCAACATCGATGCGTGGTGGCCGGCGGTGGCCGCGGGCGAGGTCGAGGCGATCGTGATGAACGCCTCGGGCTGCGGCGTCACGGTGAAGGAATACGGCCACTCGCTCGCGCGCGACCCGGCCTATGCCGACAAGGCCCGGCGCGTTTCCGAACTGACGCGCGACCTGAGCGAGCTGCTGCCCGATCTGGTGCCGAAGCTGAAGAGCAAGCTGCGCCGGCGCGAGCGCATGCGGCTCGCCTTCCATCCGCCGTGCACGCTGCAGCACGGCCAGCAATTGCGCGGCGGGGTCGAGGCGCATCTGAATGCGCTGGGGTTCGAGGTGCAATTGACCGCGAGCGAAAGCCACTTGTGCTGCGGCTCGGCCGGCACCTACTCGGTCCTTCAGCCCGAACTCGCCTACGCGCTGCGCGACCGCAAGCTCGCGCAACTGACGCCGCTCGCGCCGCAGGCCATCGTGTCGGCCAACATCGGCTGCATCCAGCACCTGCAAAGCGGCACGCCGATCCCGGTGAAGCACTGGGTCGAAGTGATTGACGAAGCGCTCGCGGATTGACAGCGTCTTCCTGCAATCGCGTCGCACGAGAAGGCCGAGACGCACCCGGCGATCAGCCGGCGTGCGCTTCGGCCGCCAGCGGCTCCGGGCGCGTGCGCAGCGCCCAGACCACGCCGGCCACCAGCAGCGCGATGCCGGCCAGCGTCGCCTTCGCCGGCAGCTCCTGCCGCAGCACGAACGCATAGGCGAGCGCCGACAGCGTTTCGAAAACGATGAGCTGGCCCACGAGCGTGGTCGGCAGGCGCTGGCTCGCCTCGTTCCAGCACAGCGTGCCCAGCCACGAGGCGAGGAGGCCGATCGCGAGCATCAGGCCGATGAACAAGGCCGGCGTCGGACCGAAGGGCATCGCGAAGGACGTGCCGCTCAGGCCATTCCACAGCCAGAAGCCG
>VBDL01000690.1:0-2757 GCA_005884255.1 Betaproteobacteria bacterium
GAGTTCAGCGGCTGGCGCTCCGATCTCGGACCGTGGACGCCGAAGTACGAGAACGGCCTGCTCTACGGCCGCGGCGGCGCCGATGACGGCTATGCGATCTATGCATCGCTGACCGCGCTGATGGCCCTGGACGCGCAAGGCATCGCGCGGCCGCGCTGCGTCGGCCTGATCGAGACCTGCGAGGAGAGCGGCTCCTACGACCTGCCCGCCTACATCGAGGCGCTGCAGCCGCGGCTGGGCAACGTGAGCCTGGTGGTGTGCCTGGATTCCGGCGCCGGCAACTACGACCAGCTGTGGCTCACCACCAGCCTGCGCGGCAACGTCACCGGCACGCTGAAGGTGGAGATCCTCACCGAGGGCATCCACTCGGGCGACGCCAGCGGCCTGGTGCCGTCGAGCTTCCGCATCCTGCGCCAGGTGCTCGACCGGCTGGAAGACGGCAAGACCGGCCGCCTGCTGCCCGAAGGCTTCCACTGCCACGTTCCGGCCGATCGCGTCGAGCAGGCACGCGCCACCGCCGCCATCCTCGGTGACGAGCTGTGGAAGCGATACCCGTGGGCCTGCGGCGCCGACGGCACGCCGGCGCTGCCGACGACCACCGATCCGGTCGAAGGGCTGCTGAACCGCACCTGGCGGCCGACGCTCAGCGTCACCGGCGTCGATGGGCTGCCGGAGCTGAAGAACGCCGGCAACGTGCTGCGCCCGTTCACCGCCTTCAAGCTGTCGCTGCGGCTGCCGCCGCTGGTCGACGGCAACGAGGCGGCGCTGAAGCTGAAGGCGCTGCTCGAGGACAACGCGCCCTACAACGCGAAGGTCACCTTCCAGCCCGACGGCCGCTTTGGCGCCTACGGGGCCAGCGGCTGGAACGCGCCGGCGCTGGCGCCCTGGCTGGGCGACGCGCTGAACGCGGCGTCGCAGGCGCACTTCGGCGCACCGGTGGCCTTCATCGGCCAGGGCGGCACGATTCCGTTGATGAGTCAGCTGCAGCAGGGCTTCCCCGCCGCGCAGATGATGGTCTGCGGCGTGCTGGGCCCGAAGAGCAATGCCCACGGGCCCAACGAGTTCCTGCACGTGCCCTACGGCAAGCGGCTGACCGCGGCCGTGGCGCAGGTGATCGCCGCGCACCCCTGAGATCGGAGCGCGCGGCGTGCGCGAGACGCTGTCAGTGGGTGGCGGCCGGGGTGCGGACTTGTGCCAGCGTGTCGGCCGCGCGTGCGCGCTGCACCGGATGAGCCACCGCAAGCTGCTCGCCAGCGGGGATCAGTTCGCCGTTGGCGCGCGCCTGCAGTACTTCGGCCTTCACCGCGGCGCGCGTCAGCGTGCTGCGCTGCGGCGCAGCCACCACCACGTCTTCCTCGCCGGCCGGCTGCAGTTCGCCGCGGGCGCGGGCCTGCTGCACCTCGGCCTTCACCTCGGCGCGTGTGCGCGTGGAGACGAAGGGCGCGGGCTCGGGCGTGATGTCGTCGGCTAGCACGGCGGTGCCGGCGAGGGCGAGGGCGCTGAGGGCGATGAGTTGCTTGACTTGCATGAGGGGCTCCTTGAGAGAGAAGTGTCGATGCAGTGACTTTAGGGATTTGCGAATCAGGAATAAACACAAAGATCATGAATACTTTGTGCCACGTGGAGCAATAATTCGGGCATGGATCAGCTCAAAGCCATGCGCGTGTTCGCACGCGTGATCGACGAAGGCAGCTTCGCCAAGGCGGCGCGCGCGATGAATCTCGCGCCGGCGGTGGTCACCCGCCTGGTGGCCGAGCTCGAGGAGCATCTGGGCGCACGGCTGATCAACCGCACCACGCGGCGCCTCGCGCTGACCGACATCGGCGAGAGCTACCTGGAGCGCACGCGGGGCATCCTCGCCGACCTCGACGAGGCCGAGGCGCTGGCCAGCGCCTCCACCGCCGAGCCGCGCGGCCACTTGCGCGTGCTGGTACCGCCGGGCTTCGCGGTGCATCAGCTGGCCAAGCACCTGCCGCGCTTTCGCGGCCAGTACCCGCGCGTGACGATCGAGCTCTCGGTGCCCGGCCCGGTGGAGACGGTCGACGAGAACTTCGACGTCAGCATCCTGATGGTCGGCGGCCGGCCGCTGGACGGCAACTTCGTCGCGCGGCGCCTGGCCACGTCAGAAATCATCACCTGCGCGGCGCCGGAGTACCTCGACCGCTGCGGCCGCCCCGAGCATCCGACCCAGTTGCTGGACCACGAGGCGCTGCTGCCAGCCGTGCCCAGCGTGCGCCGCGAGCTGACCTTCCGCGCCGCCGGCGACCCGACGCAGATGGTGACGATCGAGCCGCAGCGCGTGGCGGCGTTGTCCACCATCCATGCCGACACGCTGTATGCCGCCGCGCTGGCCGGCATGGGCATCGCCGGGCTGCCGTCCTTCGTTGCCGAGGACGCGCTGATGGAGCATGCGCTGGAGCGCGTGCTGCCGCACTGGCGGTTGCTGACCTTGACGATCTACGCCGCGATGCCTACGCGCAAGCATGTGCCGGCGCGCACGCGAGCCTTCGTCGACTTCCTCGTCGACACCTTCGGCGGCGGCGAGCGCGACCCGTGGTTGACGGCGGCCGGTTGCCCCACCTGCCCGGAAGCGGAGCAGGCCGCGGCCGCGGCGCGCGAGCTACAGGCTCAGAACGTGTAGCCGGCCTGCAGCGCGGCGCCGGACATCGGCTCGATCAGCGGCAGCAGCGGCGACAGCTCGCCGTAGCGCATCGCCACCTTGGTGGCATAGGCGAAGAAGCGCGGCAGGTCGCGGCT
>VBDL01000690.1:2770-3986 GCA_005884255.1 Betaproteobacteria bacterium
CCCAGCACCTTCAGATGCCGCTGCAGCCCCATCCACTCGAGCTCGCGCCAGAACCCGCCGAAGTCCTCGGCCACCGGCAAGCCGGCCGTGCGCGCGGCCTGCCAGTAGCGTGCGGCCCAGTCGATCTCGCGCTGCTCGTCCCACGAGATGAAGGCATCGCGCAGCAGCGACGCGATGTCGTAGGTGATGGGGCCGTGCACGGCGTCCTGGAAGTCGAGCACGCCGGGGTTCGGCTCGGCGACCATCAGGTTGCGCGGCATGAAGTCACGATGCACCGCGACGCGCGGCTGCGCCAGCGCGCTGTCGATCAGCCGCTGCGACAGCGTATCCCACTGCGCGCGCTGTGCCGGCGTCCAGGTGATGCCGTGCTCGCGCTGCACGCACCAGTCGGGGAACAGCTCCAGCTCGCGGCGCAGCAGCGCGTCGTCATAGGGCGGCAGGCTGCTGGCATCGGCCTGCGACTGCCAGCGCACCAGTGCCGCAATGGCGTCGCGCATCAGCGCGTCGGCCTGCGAGGGCGTGGCCGCGCGCAGCGCGTCGAGGTACAGGCGCTGGCCGAGGTCGCCCAGCAGCAGAAAGCCCTGTGCCACGTCCTGCGCCAGCACTTCCGGGGCATTCAGGCCGGCGCTGCGATGCAGCTCGGCGATGTGCACGAAAGGCCGCACGTCTTCATGTGAGGGCGGCGCGTCCATCACGATGAACGAGTGCTGCGCGCCATCGATGCGGAAGTAGCGGCGAAAGCTCGCATCGGCCGAGGCCGCGCGCAAGGTGTCGCGCCGCAGGCCATGCGGCGGGGCGACCGATTCGAGCCAGCGCTCGAAGGCTTGGTGGCGGGCTGCATCGGGCCAGGCGATGGGCGCGGTCGAAGGAGACATAATTGATTCTACAAACCGCGCTTGGCCGTTCCCTTGAAGGCACGGCGCGAATTGCGGGCCGCATTGCACGGCCTGTGGCCCGAATCGCTCCCCCACCCCCTTGCCGCGCCTTGCTCGCCCGAAACGTTCCGTTGTCCGCGCCGCGACCCTGACGCCGCTGGCCGCGGCGCTGTGCCTGGCCGGCGCGCACGCGCAAAGCGAGGAGCCGGGGCCCGCCCTGCAAATGACACCGCGGCTGTCGCCGCTGCCGCGTGGCGATGCGGGCAATGAGTTGCCGACCATCGTGCGCGGCAACGAGATCCGCAGCCGGCCCGATCTGGAAACCGTGGTCGAGGGCAGCG
>VBDL01000682.1 GCA_005884255.1 Betaproteobacteria bacterium
CCTCGCATCACGCGCGCGGCTGATCGACCTGAAGCGCGCGCAGGATTTCGGTGCGGGCAACCCCGTGAAGGGCGGCACCATCTACCTCACCGCGGCCGACGAGCGCGGCATGATGGTCAGCTTCATCCAGAGCAACTACATGGGCTTCGGCTCCGGCGTCGTCGTGCCCGGCTGGGGCCTGAGCCTGCAGAACCGCGGCCACGGCTTCAGCCTCGATGCGGCCAGCCCCAATTGCGTGGCGCCGCGCAAGCGCCCGTTCCACACCATCATCCCTGCCTTCCTCACGCAGGACGGCCTTCCGCAGATGAGCTTCGGCGTGATGGGCGCGAACATGCAGCCGCAGGGCCACATGCAGACGCTGGTGCGCATGGTCGACCATGCGCAGAACCCGCAGGCCGCCTGCGATGCGCCGCGCTGGCGCTTCAACAAGGGCTTGTCGATCAACGCCGAGGCGTCGATGGACCCGGCCACCGTGCAGGGCCTGCTCGAGCGCGGCCACCAGCTCGAGGTGCTGCAGGACAGCTACCAGGACTTCGGCGCCGGCCAGTTCATCTGGCGCTTGGGCGACCCGGCCGTCGAAGGCTACGTCGCGGCGAGCGACCCTCGCCGCGACGGCCAGGCTGCAGGTTACTGAGCCTTCGTCCCCTTGTTGTTGAGCTGCCCGATGCGATCCTTCAGCAGACCGAGGCAGGCCTGCTGCATTGGCGCGCCGATGCTGCCCTCCATGCGCGACGCGATCGCCGTCTGCGTCGCCACCTGCTCGATCTCGCGCAGCCACGGCGGGGGAGGCGGCGGCTTGTGGTGCAGCAGCCAGGCGATCAGCACGCTGATGGGCACGCTGCCGCAGATCTCGTCGTACACGCCGCTGGCATAGCTCATCAACTGCTGGCCCGACTCTGCCGGCGCCTTGCCCTGGCGTTCGAGCTCGCGGCCGATCTGGTACAGCCGCACGCTCTGGAACGCGACGGCGCTGAGCATGCCCCAGCGCGGCGGCAACGGCTGCGGGTTGAGCGCCGTCATCGCCTCGATGGAGACGAAGGCCTCCTCGAGCGGCAGATGCTTGGGCGGCCGTGGCGGCCAGTGCGGTGGGCGAGTGCCGCACCACGGGTCGTCTTCGAGCGCTGCAATGAGCGCCGGCAGGCTGGATGCCATGAGAGCCTCCTTGGGTTTGTGGTCCCCATAAGGTCGGCGACGCACGCTGTTGCTTCAACCCCTATCCCGTGGGATGGGAGCCTGCGCGGCAATGCAAGCCAGCCTTGTTCCCCCACGAAGGCAGGGGACGCGGCGCGTTCATAGAATCGACCGCAATGTCCTCAGTCTCCACCGTGGTCGCCGCGCCGGCCGCAAAGACCGCGCCGGCGCTGTGGCCCGGACTCACCCTCGCCCTGCTGGGCTCCGTGGCCTTCTCCGGCAAGGCCATCATCGTCAAGCTCGCCTACCGCTACGGCGTGGATGCAGCGACGCTGATCATGTACCGCATGCTCTTCGCGGCGCCACTGTTCGCGCTGCTCGCTTGGGTATCCGGCCGCGGCAAGCCGGCCTTCACGCGGCGCGAGTGGCTGGCCATCATCGGCCTCGGCGTCAGCGGCTACTACCTCGCGAGCTATCTCGACTTCCTCGGCCTGCAGCACGTCACCGCCAGCCTCGAGCGGCTGATTCTCTATCTCAACCCGACGCTGGTGCTGGCCCTCAGCATCGTGCTGTTCGGCAAGCGGGTGAATGCGAAGCAGCTGGTCGCCATCGGCGTCAGCTACGCCGGCGTGCTTGCGGTGTTCGGCCACGAGATCAATTTCCAGGGCGCGCATGTCGTGCTCGGCGGCGTGCTGGTGTTCGGCAGCGCGGTGTCGTATGCGATCTATCTTGTCTACAGCGGCGAGTGGGTGCAGCGCATCGGGTCGATGCGCCTCGTCGGCTGGGCCAGCCTCGTGGCCTGCGCCTGCTGCATCGTGCAGTGGCTGGTGCTCAACCCGTGGTCGTCGGCGGCGGTGGCGCCCGAAGTGATCCAGCTCTCGCTGCTCAATGCGACGCTGTGCACGGTGGCGCCGGTGCTGATGGTGATGATGGCCATCGAACGCATCGGCGCGCCGCTGGCCGCGCAGAGCGGCATGGTCGGTCCGATGAGCACCATCCTGATGGGCGTGCTGATCCTCGGCGAGCCGTTCACGCCGTGGATCGCGGCGGGGACCCTGCTGGTGCTCGCGGGCATCTGGTTGTTGGCGAAGTGGAGGTGAGCGTATGGATCTCGGCATAGCAGGCAAGTGGGCGCTGGTGTGCGCCGCGAGCAAGGGGCTCGGCAAGGGCTGCGCGCAGGCGCTGGTGCGCGAGGGCGTGAACGTAGTCGTCACGGCGCGTGGCGAGGAGGCCCTGCAGGCCACCGCTGCCGAGTTGCGAGCGCTCAATGCGAAGGTCGAGGTGCGCGCGGTGGCCGGCGACATCGCCACGGCGGAAGGCCGCGCCGCAGCGCTGGCCGCGTGCCCGCAGGTCGACATCCTCGTCAACAACGCCGGCGGCCCGCCGCCGGGCGATTTCCGCGACTGGGACCGCGATGCGTGGATCAAGGCGCTGGACGCCAACATGCTCGCGCCCATTGCGCTGATCAAGGCCACGGTCGATGCGATGACCGAGCGCGGCTTCGGCCGCGTGGTGAACATCACCTCGGGCGCGGTGAAGGCGCCGATCGCGACGCTGGGCCTGAGCAACGGTGCGCGCTCCGGCCTCACGGGCTTCGTCGCCGGCTTGGCGCGCCAATCGCGGCTCGCGTCGCGCAACGTCACGGTGAACAACCTGCTGCCCGGCGCCTTCGACACCGATCGTCTGCGCAAGACGATCCCCGATGAAGAAGCGTGGCGCAAGCGCGCGCAGGCGATTCCCGCGCAACGCTTCGGCAATGCCGACGAGTTCGGCGCGGTGTGCGCGTTCCTCTGCAGCGCGCAAGCCGGCTATCTCACCGGGCAGAACATCCTGCTCGACGGCGGCGCCTACCCCGGCACGTTCTAAGCGGCAGGGCTTACAGCACC
>VBDL01000683.1 GCA_005884255.1 Betaproteobacteria bacterium
GACCTGCTCGACGGCGGCAGCGGTGCGGACCAGTTGATGGGTGGCACCGGCAACGATCAGCTTATCGATGTCGTGGCGCCCTTCGGTGGCGCCGAAGAGCTGGCCAAGCAAGCGCTTCAGGAGATTGCGCCAGGCCAGAGCGCCAGCGTCTGGCTGGCCGATGCTGCCGGGCAGCCGCATCTGAAGGAAATCCGCGGCAATGGCTGACATGCCCGTGCAGGCCGGGTCCCATGCGGCGGCCGCGGTTGTCCCGCTGGCCCCCGAGGCCCTGGACTTCGCGCCGGACCTGCTGGCCATCCAGGAGCGCCCGCCGTCGCGCATGCCCAGGGCGTTGAGCGTCACGACCGTCGCTTTGGTGGGACTGCTGCTGCTGTGGGCCATCTTCTTCAAGCTGGACATCATCGCCAGCGCCGAGGGGCGGCTCGTGCCGCTGACCTTCACCAAGGTCGTGCAGCCGGCCGAGGCCGGCGTGGTCACCGAGATCCTCGTCGACGATGGCCAGGCGGTGAAGGAGGGCCAGCTGCTGATGCGGCTCGACGCGCGCATGTCGCAGGCCGACACCGCGGCGCTGGGCAAGGACGTGGCATTGCGCCGGCTCACGCTGCGGCGCATCGATGCCGACCCGTCGAATCCGCGGCGCCAGGACTACCTGGCGCGCTTTGCCGACAGGGAAGGGCGCGAGTTCCTCGCGCGCTTCTATCGCAAGTACGCAGGCAAGCCGGCGCACGAGGCGAAGACCTGCTGGTGCACAGCGCGCGGCCGACGCCGGCGCGCCTGGCCGCCGCGTTCTACGGTCTCGAACCCGACGCGAACGCGGACCGCCTCGCAGAGTTCATCGCGCGGCGCCTGCCCAACGCCGATCTCTCCAACGCGGCGCTGCAGACACTGCGCGACAAGGTCGGTCCGGACCGCTGGTCGCTGGCCGACCGCGGCTACCTGGCGGCGTGCACCCGCTGGAACTGTGGGTTGCGGCCTACCTGCGCCAACATCCCAAGGCCACGCTCGGCGAGGCGGTCGCGGCCAGCGGCCAGAACGGCAGGTGCTGACACCCTCGTACGCGAGCGCGCTCGGCGCATCGGGCGACTGGCCCGCGGCGCTGGCCGAGCTGATGGGCATCATCGTCAACCGCGGCATGCGCCTGCCGGTGACGCGCGTCGCCTCGCTGCAGTTCGCGCGGGGCACGAAACGCGCCTCGTGTGCCAGCCGACGCAGGCCGAGCGCGTGCTCAAGCCCGAGATCGCGGCGCGCGCTCATTGGCGTGGTCGAAGAGGGAACAGCCAAGCGGCTGAAGGGTGCGCTGATACGTCGCGTATGGCAGCGTGGTGGAGATCGGTGGCAAGACGGGCACGGGCGACCACCGCTTCGACACCTTCGGGCGCGGCGGCCAATTGCTCTCTTCGCGCGTGGTGAACCGTTCGGCGACCCTGGTCTTTGCTGCCCCTGGTCGACGGCATCGCCTGCAGCGTCGCACTCGACGATCGGGAGCAGGCCGGGCCGATGCGCAGCTCGGCGCGCTGAAACCTTCACGCTTCTCGCCAGCGCGGCGCGGAACTGCAGTACTTGGGCCAAGGTGATGATGGATCCTGGCATAGCCGCGCTGCCACGTCAGCGCCCGGCAGCCGTGGGCCGCGGTGCCGGGTCGGTCTGCAGCCTCTGCAGCAGTTCGGCCGCGTGATGCACCGGCACCCCAGGTTATGTCGGCACCGGTGCTCGTCGTGCGCCTGGAACGCACCAGCGACGAATGCATGGCGCTAATGACGGAGAACCGCCTGCGTCACCTGCCCGTGATGGACGGCGCCAGACTCCTCGGCATCGTTTCCATCGGAGACCTCGTCAAGCAGGTCGTCGCCGATCAGCGGTTCGTCATCGAACAGCTCGAGCACTACATTTGCGGCGAGCGCGGCTGATCGACGCGTTGAAGCCTCGCGGGTCATGGACAAGAAGGGCACGCATTACCGGACAGCCGGAGTGCGGATTCTCCCCGCGCGCTCAGCCTACTGGCTCGGGTAGGTCAAATCGGCGCGCCGGTTCTGCGCCCACGCGGCCTCGTCGTGACCGGGGGCCCTGGGCCGCTCCTTGCCCCAGCTGATGGCCTCCATCTGCGTCTCCTTGACGCCGTAGATCTTCAGAGCGTTCAGCACGGCCTGTGCGCGCTTGTGGCCCAGCGCGAGGTTGTATTCCGCGCTGCCCCGCTCGTCGGCGTTGCCCTCGATTTTGATGGCCAGAGGAGCGTGCGAGGACAGGTACTCCCCATGCCGCTCGATCAAGGGGTTGTACTCCGGCTTGATCGAGAACTCGTCGAAGTCGAAGTAGACGCTGCGGTTGGCGGAGATCGGGCTCTTCGGATCGAGGTATTCAGGTAGCGCGACGGTGGCCACCGTCGACGCGGCGGCGGGCTGCGGTGCGGCCTCTGCGGCGGGCGTCGGCGATTGCTGGGCGACAGGGGCCGGTGCGGTCGCGGGGGTGTTCAACGGCGTGCTGCTGCAACCGGCAAGCAAGGCGGCGGCGCAGGACCACAACGCGCAAGCCTTGGTGGCGTTCATCTCGAAATCTCCGTAGTGCGGTGAATGGCGAGGTCGCCGGGATGGCATCCACGCACGGCCTCATTCGGATTGTGCAAGATTCAAATTTGAACCGAGCGGAGCGCACAGCCGCAATTGCCGCCGCTCCACTGGGTCGACGCGCTGAGTTCGGCGAGCTGCTGGCTGATGCAGCGCGCGGTCGACCATGCCGCCTCAAGCTCGCCCGCCGCGCGCGTGCGCGGGCCTGGCTATCGTCGAGCGGCCCTCGCTTCGGGAGGTGGCGCGGTCTCACGCGATATCCACTCGACGGTGTCCTCATGCTCAAACAGATTGGGCCGAGGCAGAGATGGTGGAAGATCGAACGGGGGAACATTGCGTACCAAGAATGGCCTCGGCGGCTGCTGCGCTGCCTGCCCATACGGCTGGTGATCGGCGTTGGCGCTGGCGCATTGCCCCTTGCCGGGCGCGTCCTCTCGCGCGGCGGCGATCGGCCGTAGCAGCGGCGCCAGGGTCTTTAGAATTTGCACCGGCAAGGCGCTGGTGAAGAGGTAGTCCCGAGCGTCCACGCCGGGCACGTAGGCGGTCACGGTGCCGAAGTGGCGCTTGCCGACGAAGAACACAAACGTCGCGGTACGGTTCAGCACGCGCGATTCGATCAACCGTCCCCGGGCCGCGTAGATGCTGGTCCGGTTGTCGCCCGTGCCCGTCTTGCCGCCGAGCGGCACGTGTGTGCCATCCGGCAGGTCCAGCGCGCCGTGGATGCGGCGCGCCGTGCCCTGCTCGACGACTTGCTCCAGCGCGCGTTGCACGGTGGCCGCGATCTCCGGGGCGAGCACGCGCTCGGGCTTGGCCGGCTGGCGGTCCAGTACCGTCTCGTAGGGCGTCCCGGCGCCGAAGTGCATCTGCTCGAGCCCATCAACTCGGCCAGCGCCGATGGCCGGTCGCCGGAGCTGCCGATCGCCGTCGCGTAGGAGGGCACCAGGAACTCGAACGGATAGCCCAGTCGCTGCCACGCACGATGGATCTCGGCGAAGGCGTCGATCTCCA
The DNA here is from genome assembly GCA_005884255.1 of Betaproteobacteria bacterium. Taxonomy (GTDB): domain Bacteria; phylum Pseudomonadota; class Gammaproteobacteria; order Burkholderiales; family Burkholderiaceae_C; genus VBDL01. Next base: position 3,570 of record VBDL01000683.1, read on the forward strand.
GCAAGGTCGCGATGCGCGTGTCCTGCGCGGCGCGCGCCCGTGTCTGCAGCAGCCACCCATAGGCCTGTTGACGCTCGGCGCGGCTGGCGTCGAGGACCTGCGCGAGCTTGGCGTCCGGATGCTCGCGCAGGTATGCCGCCACCCACAACTCGAGCGGGTGCACTCGCGCCAGAAAGCCGCGATCGGCCAGCGAATAGTGGCTTGCCGCATGGCGCTCGTAGAGCGCGGCCAACGGAGGCCGCGGCCGCGCCCTGCGCGCCGCAGCCTTGGGCCCCACGACCGCAGGCGGTACCGCCTTGGCCGGCAGGTGCTCGCGCAGAAAGCCGCCGAATGCCTCCAGACTGGCGTCGGGCTCGAGCGTACGAAAAACCGCCGCCAGGCTCTCGGGGCTGGCGCGGGCGGTGCTCGCGAGCACCTCCAGAATCTCGGCCGGGCTCTTGCCGCGGTACTTGCCGTAGAAGTGCCGGATGAAGGTGCTGCCTTCGCGGTCGGCAAAACGCGACAGCAGCGCGGCGCGCTGCGGGTTGTCCGGGCTGCGATAGATGTAGTGGTGCACCACATCGCGCATCAGACGGATGAAGGCCAGATTGATCGACTCCTGGAAAGCCTCGGCCACCGTCGGGCTGCGGGAGTTGTCCGCGCGCTTGAAGTTCTCGAAGGTGTGCGCGCCGCCACCGGTGAAGAAGGTCTCGCCGGGGTTCGCCGAATAGCGGCGCTGCATCGCCGCCTCGAGCATCGCCGGCAGGCTCTGGTCGGTAGTGCTCGACAGGTGATCCACCGCCCAACGCGTCAGGCGGTCTCGACGCGCGACCTCGACGCGGCGCAACTCGGCCGCGCTCATGCCCGCGTAGCGCTCATGCAGCGCGGCGACGACCTCGAGGTAGGCGATCAGCGTGCGCAACTTGGCCGTCGAGCCGAGCTCGAGCTTGGCACCGGCGTTGATGTCGAAGGGTTCATCGAGGTTGTCGGCCTGCACGCGCAGCCGATTGTCCGCGTCGGTGCGCTCGTACAGCGTGAAGCTGTAGAAGAGCCTGGCCGGGTCGCCGCGTTCGAGCAGGTGCGGGCCGACGAGCCCGGCGGCCTTGGCGTTGCGGCTCTCGCGCAGGCGGCGCAGCTGGTCGCTCACGGCCGCCTGCAGCGCGCCGTCGATGCTGCTGCTTACCGTGAGGTCCAGCCGATCGAGGTCATACAGCCGCGGCGTGTCGAGCAGCGCGGCGAGCTGCACCCGCACCAGGTTGGCTGCCTTGCGCGCGGTGTAGTCCTCGGTGCGCGCTCGCCCGCTGTCCTCGCGCGGCGCTGGCCGCAACGGCAGCGCCGCGTCGCGCAACGCCGCAGTGATGACGCCCGCGTCGGCGAGGAGCCGCAGGTAGCTGTCGCCAAGCCGGGTCAGCTGCTCCTGGCCCGCGCCGAAGTAGAAGGAGGGCCGGCGCTGCGCGATGATCAGGCTCAGCACCTGCCGGTAGGCCAGCGCCTGCGCCCGCAATGGCGCGCCCTCGGGATGGGCCAGGCGCAGCGCGCGGTTGGCGGCGTCGAAGTCCGCGCCGTACCAGGCCCACAACCCGTCGCCGATGCCGTGGACCTCGCCGTGGCCGGGCTGGGCGCCCAGCGGCATGCTGTCGAGGTAGTCGGCGATGATGCGCCGGCGCGCGGGCAGCGTCTGCTCGCCGTCGCGGTACACGCGCACCGAGGCCGAGATCATCTGGCGTAGCTTCTCGCCGATCGAAGCGGTGCGCCCTTCGGGCGAGTGGCGATACTTCTCGATCTGCGTGGCCAGCGTGCTGCCGCCGGCGGCCGGGTAGCCCGGATCGACGGCGACGATCGCCCGCTCGCCCACCGCCTTGGCCAGCCGCGGCAGTTCCACCACGGGGTTGTGCTTCGGGTCTTTTGCTGCGAGCAGCTCACGGTTCTCGATGAAGACCAGCGTGTCGATCACCAAGGGCGGGACGGCGTCGAAGTCGGCGTAGACGCGCCGCGGGTAGTGCCCGTCGAACAGCGGCGCCGCGCGGCAATCGAGCACCTGCAGCCCGGCCTGCGTCTTCTCCCGGTAGGGAGCGTAGAAGCCGTGCTGCGCGTAGTCGAGCAGGGTCTGCGAATGACGGGCTTGGGCGCTGACCTCGTAACCCTGCGTGCGCAGCCGCTCGACGTAGCCGGGAATTCGCGTGTAGCCGAGCCGCTCGTCGAACGGGCCTGACAGCGGAAAGCGGATGGACGCGCTCGCGCCCGGCTCGACGCGGAAGTCGAGCTTCTTGGCGAACGCGGACAGGTAGCGCGCCTGCAGCGTGGAGGTGCGCAGCTCCCACGCAGCGAACTGCGCGAGCAGCAGAGCAACCAGCGCGGCGAGCGCGATCTTCAGCGACAGCACTCTGCGCCACCAAGGCTTGAGATGGGTGTCGTTGTTTCGCACGGCCGACTCACGCCGCACGGTGGCGGGTCAATCAACGATGGCAGCGTTCACGAGCGTTTATCGGTGGGGTGCTCGCACGGGCAGGTGTTGAAGACCGCTCCTCGCAGGACCACCGAGGCCACGCAAGCCCTAGCCGACGCGCTTGCGTTAGACGCTGGCACCGCCCAAACGTTGCTTGCTGCGCCTTGGAACGCTTCGCTGCACTTGCTGGGCTTGATCGAGCGGCTTCAGCAGATGCAGCTGCAGGCGCTCCACGGGGCGGGACGGACTCTCCGGTCGGCCCGGTCGTCGCCGAGGCCAGCGGGAACCGCGGGCTGGTCGGTCGTTCCTTTGCTCTCCGAAGTCCGCGGAGTATGGTGCGTGGCCTGCGCCATCTGGGGCGAGATCGTCAGAGACGTTCGCCAGCGCATGCCGCCCGGTGCCTGGGCGCTCTGGGCGAGGCCGGCGGCACGAAGTGCCTGGAGATCGCCAAGGAGTTGGCGACCTGACAACGGCCTTCTGAGGCGACACGAACATCGACGACGT
>VBDL01000684.1 GCA_005884255.1 Betaproteobacteria bacterium
CGAAGGCGTCGGCCTGACGCTGATCGACTCGACCGAGGCGCTCGCGCACCCCGGCTCCGTGGGCCGCGCGCGCAAGGGTGTCGTGCACATCCTCGACGCGGCAGGCCACGAGCTGCCCGCGGGCGAGACCGGCGTCGTGCATTTCTCGGGTGTCAAGCCCTTCGCCTACTACAAGGCGCCGGAGAAGACCGCTGCCAAGACCAGCCCGCAAGGCTGGCAGACCTTCGGCGACATGGGCCACCTCGATGCCGACGGCTGGCTGTACCTGACCGATCGGCAGGACGACATGATCATTTCGGGCGGCGTCAATGTCTACCCGCAGGAAATCGAAGCCGCGATGCGCGAGGTGCCCGGCGTCTGGGAATGCGCCGTCGTCGGCGTGAGCGACGAGCGCTTCGGCGAACGGCCCGTCGCCTTCGTCGTGGCAGAGCGCGACGCCGCGCACGACGGCGATGCGCTGCTCGAGCGCGTGCGCGCGCGCAACCGCGAGCGCCTCGGCCGGCTGAAGCAGCCGGACCAGATCCACCTCATCGACAGCCTGCCGCGCAGCGCCACCGGCAAGGTGCTGCGTCGGCAACTGCGCGAACTCCTCAACACCACTCGAAGGAAAGACTCTTGAAAGTTCTCGTCCCCGTCAAACGTGTCGTCGACTTCAACGTGAAGGTGCGCGTCAAGAGCGACGGCACCGGCGTCGATCTCGCCAACGTCAAGATGAGCATGAACCCGTTCGACGAGATCGCCGTCGAAGAGGCCGTGCGGCTGAAGGAGAAAGGCGTCGTCACCGAAGTCGTCGCCATCTCCTGCGGCGTCACGCAGTGCCAGGAGACGCTGCGCACCGCGATGGCGATCGGCGCGGACCGCGCGATCCTCGTCGAGACGTCTGAAGAGCTGCAGCCACTGGCGGTCGCGAAGCTGCTGAAAGCGCTCGTCGACAAGGAACGGCCCGACCTCGTGATCCTCGGCAAACAAGCCATCGATGACGACTGCAACCAGACCGGCCAGATGCTCGCCGCGCTCGCCGACGTGCCGCAAGCGACCTTCGCCTCGAAGGTCGAGCTGGCAGCGGACTCGGTGCGCGTGACCCGCGAAGTCGACGGCGGCGCCGAGACGTTGACGCTGACGCTGCCGGCGATCGTCACCACCGACCTGCGGCTGAACGAGCCGCGCTACGTCACGCTGCCCAACATCATGAAGGCCAAGAAGAAGCCGATGGAGGTCGTCAAGGCCTCCGACCTCGGCGTCGACGTCAAGGCCCACCTGAAGACGCTGAAGGTCAGCGAGCCGTCCAGGCGCAGCGCCGGCATCAAGGTGCCCGACGTGGCCACGCTCGTTTCCAAACTCAAGAACGATGCGAAGGTGATCTGAGATGGCCTGCCTTGTCATTGCCGAACACGACAACACCCGCGTCAAAGGGGCGACGTTGAACACCGTCAGCGCTGCGCTGCAGTGCGGCGCCGAGGTACACGTGCTGGTGGCCGGTGCGAATGCCGGTGCTGCGGTCACTGCGGCTGGGCGCATCGCCGGCGTCGCCAAGGTGCTGCATGCCGACGGCCCGCAGTTCGAACACGGGCTTGCCGAGAACGTCGCGGCGCAGGTGCTGGCGATCGCCGGCAGCTACAGCCATCTGCTGTTTCCGGCCACCGCCGCGGGAAAGAACGTGGCTCCGCGGGTCGCGGCCAAGCTCGACGTCGGTCAGATCTCCGACATCGCCCAGGTGGATTCGGGCGCCAGCGTCGCGGAGCGCGGCAGCTGCGATTCGTCGGCCCGCCCGCCGGCCGCTTCGGCCGTCAACGGCTCGTCGTCGTCATCGGCGTCGGCCAGCGGCAGCTCGACATGGTCGACTGCTTCGGCGGCGTCTTGCGGCAGCTCGATCAGCCCGAAGCGAGATCGCGAAGAACGACCGGCCCGAGCTGACCGCCGCGAAGATCATCGTCTCCGGCGGGCGGGCCCTCGGCTCGTCCGACAAGTTCAACGAGGTGCTGACGCCGCTGGCGGACAAGCTCGGCGCCGCGCTCGGTGCGAGCCGCGCCGCCGTCGATGCGGGTTATGCGCCGAACGACTGGCAGGTCGGACAGACCGGCAAGATCGTCGCGCCGCAGTTGTACATCGCCGCCGGCATCTCGGGTGCGATCCAGCATCTGGCGGGGATGAAGGACAGCAAGGTCATCGTCGCGATCAACAAGGACCCGGAGGCGCCGATCTTCTCGGTGGCCGACTATGGGCTCGAAGCCGACCTGTTCACTGCGGTGCCCGAGCTGGTCAACGCGCTCTGAAAGACTTGCCATGACCGACCTCTCCGCCGAACAGAAGGCTCTCACCGAGTACCGCCCGACCAACAAGGTGCGCTTCGTCACCGCCGCGTCGCTGTTCGACGGCCACGACGCCGCCATCAACATCATGCGGCGCATCCTGATGAGCATGGGCGCGGAAGTGATCCACCTCGGCCACAACAGATCGGTCGACGAGGTGGTGACCGCGGCGCTGCAGGAAGACGCGCAAGGCATTGCCATCAGCAGCTACCAGGGCGGCCACGTCGAGTACTTCAAGTACATGGTCGACCTGCTGAAAAGCCGCGGCGGCGCGCACATCCAGGTCTTCGGCGGCAGCGGCGGCGTGATCGTGCCGCCGGAGATCCGCGAGCTGCAGGGCTACGGTGTGGCAAGACGGTCAGCGCATGGGCCTGCAGGGCATGATCGGCGAGATGGTGATGAGGAGCGACGCGGACCTGTCCGCGCACGCCCCGACGAAACTCGAATCGATCCAGGGCCACAGCGAGGCCGCGTGGCGCGCGCTGGCGCAATTGATCACCGCGCTGGAAAACGGCAAGGCCGACGGGATCGTGCCCACGCTGCACGAGCAAGCGAAGGCCGCGAAGGTGCCGGTGCTCGGCATCACCGGCACCGGCGGCGCCGGCAAATCGAGCCTCACCGACGAGCTGATTCGCCGCCTGCGCCTGGACCAGGACGATGCCCTGCGCATCGCGGTGATCAGCATCGACCCGTCGCGCCGCAAGAGCGGTGGTGCACTGCTCGGCGACCGCATCCGCATGAATGCGATCGGTCCGTGGAGCGCGGGGCCCCGCGTCTTCATGCGCAGCCTCGCCACGCGCGACACCGGCAGCGAGATCAGCGCCGCGCTGCCCGACGTGCTCGCCGCCGCCAAGGTCGCCGGCTTCGACCTGATCATCGTGGAGACCTCGGGCATCGGCCAGGGCGACGCGGCCATCGTGCCGCTGGTCGACGTGCCGATGTACGTGATGACGCCGGAGTACGGCGCCGCCAGCCAGCTCGAGAAGATCGACATGCTGGACTTCGCCGAGTTCGTCGCCATCAACAAGTTCGACCGCAAGGGCGCCGCCGACGCGCTGCGCGACGTGGCCAAGCAGGTGCAGCGCAACCGCGATGCCTTCAAGCAGATGCCCGACGAGATGCCGGTGTTCGGCACCATGGCCAGCCGCTTCAACGACGACGGCGTGACCGCGCTGTACCAGGCGCTGAAGCCGCGGCTGGCCATGGTCGGCCTGAAGGTCAACGAAGGCCGGCTGCCAGCGGTCAACACGCGCCACAGCACGCACCAGGTGCCGATCGTGCCCGGCGCGCGCGTGCGCTACCTCGCCGAGATCGCCGACACCGTGCGCGGCTACAAGGCGCGTGCGCGCATGCAGTCGCGGCTGGCGCGCGAAGTGCAGCAGTTGCGCGAGACGGCGCGCATGCTCACGGACGACAACCCGGACAAGGACGGCGCGGTGCAGGCCGTGAATGCGCTGGCCGCGCCGCGCGAGGCCAAGCTCGACGCCCACGCCAAGAAGCTGCTCGCGCAGTGGCCGCAGATGCAGCAGGCCTATGCCGGTGACGAGTACGTCGTGAAGATCCGCGACAAGGAGATCCGTACGGCGCTCGTCTACACCTCGCTGTCGGGCAGCAAGATCCGCAAGGTGGCGCTGCCCGCTTACGAGGACCACGGCGAGATCCTCAAGTGGCTGCTGCTGGACAACGTGCCGGGCAGCTTCCCCTACACCGCCGGCACCTTCGCGTTCAAGCGCGAGGGCGAGGACCCGACGCGCATGTTCGCCGGCGAGGGCGACCCGTTCCGCACCAACCGGCGCTTCAAGCTCTTGAGCGAAGGCATGCCGGCCAAGCGGCTGTCTACGGCCTTCGACAGCGTCACGCTGTACGGCAACGACCCCGACCTGCGCCCCGACATCTACGGCAAGGTCGGCAACTCCGGCGTGTCGATCGCGACGCTGGACGATATGAAGGTGCTGTACTCCGGCTTCGACCTGTGCAACCCCAGCACCTCGGTGAGCATGACGATCAACGGCCCGGCGCCGACGATCCTCGCGATGTTCATGAACACCGCGATCGACCAGCAGCTCGACCGGTTCAAGGCCGACAACGGCCGCGAGCCGACCGACGACGAGGCGCAGAAGATCGCCGCGTGGGTCAAGCAGAACGTGCGCGGCACGGTGCAGGCCGACATCCTGAAGGAAGACCAGGGCCAGAACACCTGCATCTTCTCCACCGAGTTCAGCCTCAAGGTGATGGGCGACATCGCCGAGTACTTCGTGCACCACCAGGTGCGCAACTTCTACTCGGTGAGCATCAGCGGCTATCACATCGCCGAGGCCGGCGCGAACCCGATCTCGCAGCTCGCGTTCACCTTGAGCAACGGCTTCACCTTCGTCGAGGCCTATCTGGCGCGCGGCATGCACATCGACGACTTCGCGCCGAACCTGAGCTTCTTCTTCAGCAACGGCATGGACCCGGAGTACAGCGTGCTCGGCCGCGTCGCGCGCCGCATCTGGGCGGTGGCGATGAAGGACAGGTACGGTGCCAACGAGCGCTCGCAAAAGCTCAAGTACCACGTGCAGACCTCGGGGCGCAGCCTGCATGCGCAGGAGATCGCGTTCAACGACAT